>JAEUQQ010000573.1 GCA_016789685.1 Acidobacteriota bacterium
CCCATCCCGGCGTAGACCACGTCGGGATTCGAGGCCGCGACCGCGAGGGCGCCCACCGACGACGTCTTGAAGTACTTGTCCGAAACCGGCTCCCAGGTGTGGCCGCCGTCGGTCGTCTTGAAGACGCCGCCGCCCACCGCCCCGAAGAAGTACTCGTGCGGACGCGAGGCGCTGCCAGCCACGGCGATCGAGCGGCCGCCGCGATCGGGACCGATCGATCGCCACTTCATGCCGCTGTAGATGCTCGAATCGACGCCGCCGGCGCCGGCGGTCTGTGCCGACGGCTGGGCCGACAGGGCCATCCAACCGGCGGCGATGGCCAGGGCCAGGGCCGAGGCCGTCACGCCGGTGGTCAGACGGGAAACAGGTGTGCGCATCGGGAGTGACTCTCCTGCAGGAACGCGTCGCTGAACGAGGCTGTCGCCGTGACGCACCAACGAGGCGATAGCCATGAACCTGGACGTTCGGGTCGATGACGTGTGACGGGCGTGAGCCTCCGCGTCACGTGATGAAGCTGCGCTTTGTCGAACGCGCGGATTCTATCGGCGCGCCACGGCGAGGGCAAGCCCGCAGGTTGTCATTGTGGTGCCGCCACGCCACGCCCGGACGGGACGGGCGTGATGGCCGGCGCCGGCGTCGTGCGGCGCGAGCGCGGCCGGCGCCTGGGCGTCGAGCTGCCGTGCTGCCGCCAGCGCCTCTGCGCGTCGGGGCGTGCCGAGGCGGAGGATCACTCCATGTCCTTGGACACGGGCCACTTCGCATACCTCCTGCTTCCTGGCACCGATGCGCCAGTCGAATGAGCGACGGGAAACCGGCACGCGCCAGGCACCGTCGAGCCGGGCTGGCAGATCTCCGGCGCAAACCGATGACTCGGGTTCGATTTCTCCGTGTGGCCGATCTTGGCAATCGACTTGCTGTCGGGCAGACGGTTCGCCAACTGGTTCGGCGCGTGGGCGCGACAGGTGCACGTCGTCTCTGACGATGCGACGCTGCCCCGCCAGTTCCCGCCGAACGGCCGCGTTGCACGTCCCGGGAGTCCACATGCCGCACGTTTCATCCGTTCCCGAGCCCTTCGACGTCTCCGCCCTGCTCCGTTCGCTCGGTTCCGCTCCGTCTGAGCGGCCGCCGGTCTCGCGTCGCGACTTCGTGCGCATCGTCTCGGCAGCCGCCGCGGCCGTCGGGCTCACCGGTGCCGCAGCGGGCAAGGTCGTCGAGGCTGCCGTCAAGGGCGTGAAGCCGTCGGTGATCTGGCTGCACTTCCAGGAGTGCACCGGCTGCACCGAGTCGCTGCTGCGCACGTCGCATCCCGGCATCGGATCGCTGATTCTCGATCTCATCTCGCTCGACTATCACGAGACGCTCTTCGCGGCCGCAGGCCAGCAGGCCGAAGCGGCCCTGCACGAGGCGATGGAGAAGCACGCGGGCAAGTACGTGTGCATCATCGAGGGCGCCATTCCCGTCAAGGACAACGGCGTCTACTGCAAGATCGGCGGCAAGACGGCGCTCGACATCGTCAACACGGTGGCGGCCAAGGCCGGCGCGATTATCGCGATCGGCTCGTGCGCGTCGTGGGGCGGCGTGCCGTCGGCCGATCCGAATCCGACGGGCGCGACGGGCGCTCCCGACGTGCTCAAGGGCAAGACGGTGGTGACGATCCCCGGCTGCCCGGCCAATCCCTACAACCTGCTCGGGACGGTGCTGCAGTTCGTGACGCTCGGCACGCTGCCGGCGCTCGACGAGAAGGGCCGGCCGAAGTGGGCCTACGGCCGCACCATCCACGAGCACTGCCCGCGCCGCGCGCACTTCGATGCGGGGCGTTTCGCCGAAGCGTATGGCGATGCGGGGCACCGCGAGGGCTACTGCCTCTACAAGCTCGGATGCAAGGGGCCCGCGACGCACGCGAACTGCTCGACCAACCACTTCAACGAAGTGCCCGACGCGTGGCCGATCGGCCTCGGGCATCCGTGCTTCGGCTGCACCGAGCAGAAGCTCGGGTTCCGCGTGCCGCTGCACGACACCGTCGACATCGAGCGGCCGACGCCGCCCGACACGTATCCGGGTATCCACGAGCCGACCGGCACGATCGGCGCGGTGGCCGCCGGGCTCGTGGGCGTGGCCGCCGGGGCCGTGGCGACCTACGGCTACATGAACTCGAAAGCGATCGACAGCGACGCCGCACCGGCGTCGCCGAAGCAGGAGCGCTCGTGATGGATCGTCGCAGCGCCCTCCGTCGCATGGTGGCCGGCAGCGCCGCGTGCGCGGCGACGGCCATCACGGCGCCCGTCGCGGCCGCCGCCACGCCCGTCGCGCCGCGCGATGCGCTGGGCATGCTCTACGACACGACCCGGTGCATCGGGTGCAAGGCGTGCGTCACGGCGTGCTACCAGGCCAACAACCTGCAGCCCGACCGCGGCACACTCGACGGCGGCGTGCACCAGGCGCCGACCAGACTGAACGAGTACACCAAGAACATCATCAAGCTGTACAAGGACGACGACTCGCCGCAGCAGTCGTACATGAAGCAGCAGTGCATGCACTGCATCGATCCGGCCTGCGTCGCGGCCTGCATGATGCACGCGCTCACCAAGCACCCGGCGACGGGCGTCGTCTCGTGGACGGGTGAGGCGTGCGTGGGGTGTCGCTACTGCCAGATCGCGTGCCCGTTCAACGTGCCCAAGTTCGAGTGGACGGCGCTCAACCCCAGGATCGTCAAGTGCGAGCTCTGCCAGCACCGCGACCAGGGGCCGGCGTGCTGCGAGGTCTGCCCGCGCGAGGCGGTGATCTACGGCCGGCGCGAAGACCTGCTGGCCGAGGCGAAGCGCCGCCTCGCGGCGTCGCCCGCGACCTACGTCAACAAGATCTACGGCGAAGAGGACGCGGGCGGTACGCAGGTGCTCTACCTGTCGCACGTGTCGTTCGACAAGCTGGGCCTGCCCAACGTCGGGAAGGAATCGCTGCCCGAGTACACGCACGGGGTGCAGGGCGCGCTGTATCGGGGCTTCGTGGCGCCGCTCGCGCTGTTCGGCGGGCTCGGCCTCGCGATCAGCCGGCGTTACCGCATCGCGAGCGAGGGCCACGCCGGCGGGCACGATGGCGCGGGGCCCGTGGCTGCGGCCGCACCTGG
>JAEUQQ010000620.1 GCA_016789685.1 Acidobacteriota bacterium
TGAATGGCCCCATCGGTGCGAACGTGTCGTGTCCCTTGCCGACGAACCAGTCGGAGCGCGGCGTCGTCTCGCCAGGACGCCCGCCCCGATCCGACATGTCGAGCATGATCGTGTAGCCGAAGATGTAGTCGCGCGCCTTCGCCGCCGGCACGTACTTCGCCGGACGCCCGATCACCACGCCGAGTTCGCACTCCCAGTCGATCTTGTCGCGTCCCTTCGGCAGCACGATGTCGTCGCCGTTGGCGATGATGGCGCCCACCGTCGGCTTGAGGAAGAGGTATGGCGTGCCGCGGTCCTTGCGCCGCGCCTCGGCGACCTTGCGCTGTTCTTCTGGCGTGCTCGCCTCGGACACATGCCCGTAGTAGTTGCTCGCGGCGTTGAGCATCTTGGTCGGGTACAGGATCGGCGCCAGCGTCCGGACCTTGCCGAGATCGTGCACGTAGCCCGGACGCGAGGCCCCCGACAGCCGTCCCGACGCCACGAGGTCGTTGACGAGTTCGTACAGCCGGCGTGAGACGCCGTACTCGTACCGGCCGATCAGCGCGCGCATGTCGCCCGGCATCGGCATCGAGACGACCGCCGGGGCGCGCTCGAACGCGCGGTTGGCGGCCGCGATGTCGACGACGAGGCTGTCGCGCAGGACGAGCCCGACGGCCGGCCGGCCGTCGATGTCGAACGTGCCGAGCTTGAACGGCTCGGCGCTGGTGATCGGCGCGGGTTGCGCCGCCACGAGTGTCGTGGCAACGACGACCCCGGCGGCGATCGTGAGCAGGCGGTGGCGCATCGTGTCTCTCCTTGCCCCCTCGTGGGGCCGTGCACGGTGATGACGGGCGCAAGCCACGCTCGCGGGCGGTCTGGCGCATCGCGCCGGCCCGCCCGCGTGGCGCGTGTCAATGGGTCGATGGCGACGGTGCGGCGGCGACGATGGGGTTGGTGAGCGTGCCGATGCTCTCGATGGTGCAGACGGCGGTGTCGCCGGCCTTGAAGTAGATCGGGGTCTCGCGCGCCGTGCCCACGCCGGCCGGGCTGCCCAGGGCGATGACGTCGCCGGCACGCAACGTCAGAACGTGCGATCCGAAGCTCACCATCTCGACGGCCGTATGCGTCATGCGATCGGTGTTCGAGTCCTGCATGACCTTGCCGTTGAGCGTGAACGTGAGCGCCAGCTTCTGGGGATCCTTGACGAACTGCTTCGGCACGATGAATGGTCCCATCGGCGCGAACGTGTCGTGCCCCTTGCCGATCAGCCAGTCGGACCCGTGGCGGCGATCGCCCCGGCCGCCGCGGTCAGACACGTCGTTCTCGAGCGTGTAGCCGAAGATGTAGTCGGTCGCCTTGTCGAGGGGCACGCGCGTCGCGGTCTTGCCGATGACCACCGACAACTCGCACTCCCAGTCGATCTTCTCGCGGCCCGGCGGCAACTGGATGGCCTCACCGTTGGCGATCACCACCGAGGGCGGCTTGAGGAAGAAGTACGGATTGTGCCGCGTGTCGCCGGCCTTGCGCTCCCACAGGCCGGGCATCGACTGCGACTCCGGCGCCGAGGTCGTCGGCGCGATCGACTGCCCGGCCCCGCCCGCGCGCGACATCTCGGCCGCGTGCTCGGCGTAGTTGACGGCCGCATTCAGCATCGTCGTCGGATACATGACCGGCGGGCGCGTCTTGAGCGCCGTCACCTGTTGCACGTACGCCGGACGCGACGGGGCCCCCATGGCGCCGGCGAGCAGCCCCAGTCGCTCGCGGATCTCGTCGTAGCGGCCGATCAGGGCCTTCATCTCGCCAGGCATCGCGAGCTTCGGCGCGCTCGCATTGTCGCGCTCGAACGCCGCGTTGGCCTGGCCGATGTCGGCAACGAGCGTGTCGTTGACCACGAGGCCGACGAACGTCCGCCCGCCAGACTCGAAGGTGCCCAGCTTGTAGGGCGCCGCCGACGCGGCCGCCCGCTGCCCCGGCATGCACGCCACGGCCAGCGCGAGGGCGCCGGCACACGCCAGCCCTGCCAACACCATGCGTCTCATCAAGCGCTCCTGACTGCGCCGCGCGCGACACACGTTCCGCAAGCCCGGCGGCAGCCAGTGGCCGACGCCAGACGCAGGCGTGCCCGCGCCGGTGCGAAATGAATCGAGGTGAGACGCTAGGTGTACACGAGAACGCCTGGCGGCGCTGTCAATCTTTGTCTCTGGATGTCTACGAATCGTGTACGGTCCCGCCCTGAGCGAGCCCTCAGATCCACGCGAGCCGAAGGGCCCGCCCTGAGCGAGCCCTCAGATCCACGCGAGCCGAAGGGCCCGCCCTGAGCGAGCGCGCTGATCGACGCGAGTCGAAGGGCTACCCCTTCCGCGCGCGCTTGCCGCTGCGGCCGGCTTCCTCGGCCTGCTGACGTTCATCCGGACGCATCGGCACGATCATCTTGAACGACCGCGTGTCGGTGCCCTTCGGCGGCGCGCCGGCGCGGCCGTGCATCGTCAACCCCTCGTCGGCGGCCGCCGGCGGCATCGCCTGGCGCCTCGCGGCGATGGCGGCGCGGTACCGCACCACGAACTCGTAGTTGAAGGCCGCGTCGGCCGATCCAGGGTCCGCACGCAGCACGTCGGCATACTGCTTGACCACGCCGTCGAGCCGCGACACGAGCGTCGCCGCGTCGCCACCATCGCGCATCACCGACCGGTAGGCGGCATTGGCCGCCACGAGGGGATCGTCCGCGGCCGCCACTTCGCCGGTGCCGTTCCAGTAGCCGGCCGCCGCGCGCGCACGTCCGACACGCTCGCTCGACGACGCCACGCCCGGCAGCCACGCCGCGAGGCGGGAGGGCGGCACAATCGCCCCGAGTTGCTCGGCGGCCGGGCCGGCCTGGAAGGTCACCAGCGCGCGCATGGCCTCGGCCACCTGCGCGTCGCGGACCGACGCCTGCCACGACGCCGCGCCGAGCACGAGCGCCACGATGGCCACGACCGCCTGCGATGTCACCGACTTGAACACGACTGCCCCTCCTGCCCGGCGCGCACGACGCCTCGACTACGACAACACCTCGAACCACGGCAATGTGAACCGCATCGCCAGGCCCAGCGTCCAGCACGCCACGGCCATCACGGCAAACGGCGAAAACCTGGGAATCTGCGTCGCGTAGTGCTGCATCGTGATCCGCCCCGCCGATGCGCGGTCGATCTCGTGCATCGCCCGCACGATCGTCGCCTCGTCGGTCGCCGCATAGAACCGCCCGCCCGTGCGCGCGACCGCATCGCGCCAGGTATCGTCGGTCACGCTGCGCTTGACGGCCGCGTCGGCCGCCGTCCGCAGGAAATACACAGGGATCTTCGCGCGCTGTGCCTCGCGGAGGACGTCGAACGCCGTGCGGCCATCCGACATCACCTCGGAGTCGGCACCGTCGGTGAAGATCACCATCAGGTTCCCGGCATGATCGAGGAAGTCGAAGGCCTTGAACAGGCCCACCCCCTGGTCGATCGCGCGCGCGATGACCGTACCCTGGTCGGGAAAGGCCATGAACTCGTTCCAGTCACCGATCAGCGAGATGCTGAGCAGGATGTTCTCGTAGTCGCTCGTGAACGGCGTGATCACGTAGGCGTCGTCGCCGAACTCGATCAGCGACACCAGGTCGCGATACTGGCCGCGCATGCGCAGTTCGACGAAGTACCGCGCCGCACCGACCGTCGTGAAGAAGGCGGCGCTGTTGGGCGCCCCCTTGGCCAGCGTCGGCGACTGCAGCGCCTGCAGCATGCTCGACGAGGCGTCGATCATGAGGCTGATGCGGCGTCCCGGGTACGAGGCCTCGTCGCGCGTGAACGCCGTTCGCGGATCGGCCAGCGCGAGCACGAAGAACGGGATGCCGGCCAGCGCCACGACCAGCGCGCCGTGGCGCAGCCAGGCCGTGCGCGACGGCGCGACGAACGACGGCAGGGCCGGCAGCGCGATGCCGCGCTGGGCCCGCCGCAGCGGGCCGCGGCGCGTGAGCAGGATCCGCAGCAGGAACGCGGCCACGCCGGCCCCCAGGGCCGCCAGCGCGCACAACTGCGCCGCGCTCAACTCGGCAAACTGCAGGTCGGCGAGCGACAGCGCCCACCACTCGCGCAGGGTCCGCGCAACGAGGTCGGCCAGCGCGGTCAGCGTGCCCACACCCGTCCCCCGGCGTCCCTGATGCGGGCGACCGCGCGCCTGAGCGCCGCCTTCCACCACGCGTGGTGTGACGCCACGCGCGCCACACCCGCCATCCCCTGCGACAGCGCCTCGTCGAGCACGTCGGGCGACGCGCTCTCGCGGCCGAAGTGCGACGCCGTGAAGGCCGACAGGGCGTCGCGCAGGGCCACGTCGCCGTCCTCGCCCAGCCGCGCGGGCGTGGTGGAGCCAGACACGAGCATCGAGCCTGCCGTCAGCGTCTTCACCAGCACCTGCCCGTCGAACGGTTTTGCCTGCGTCGACGATTCACGCTGCGACACGGCACGGCCGGCGGCGTAGGCCGAGGCGATGCGCAACGCCGCCAGCGCACGGCCGACAAGGGCCGGCGACCACCCCGCAGCCCGCACCTCGCGATCGACGTCGCGCAGCGAGGCCCGCGTGGCGCCGAGCACCGCGTGGGGCGGCAGCGTGCGCACGCGCGCCGCCCGGGCCGCGCGTCGCGACCACACCAGGCGCACGAGCGCGATCAACGCGAACAGTCCGCCGGCGACGAACAGGATGACCGCCGACGTGCGCAGGGCGCGGGCGCGCAGCGTCGTCGCTTCGATGTCGGCAAACGACACGACCGGGGCCTCGCGGATGTCGGTTGCCGAATTCGGCACCAGCGACTGCACGCGCACCGGCAGGGGCGCCATGGCATACGCGAGGTCGCGGCCCTGCACGGCGTCGCCCTGCGCGACCCGGCTCTCGATGCGGTAGGTCAGCTGGATGGGAGGAATCACTGCCTCGGCGCCGAACGCGTTCTCGGCGATCAGCCTGGCGATGTAGCGGTACTGGATGTAGCGCCGGCCCGGCGTGACGAGGTCGTCGGCGCGATCGCCCGAGACGACGTCGAAAGGCGGCAACTGCACGACGCCGGCGTCGAGCCTCGACTCGTCGAGCACCACCCGCGTGGCCTCGGCGGCAAGGATCGAGCACGTGAGCGTCAGGCCGAACGGCTGGCCCACGCGCACCGCGCTGACGTCGCCGCGCCACCAGCAGGTGATCGGTTCCACCTCGAGATCGGCCGTCGTCGGCTGGCCCGCGGCCGGCGCTCCGGCTTGTGCCCAGGCCGCCGGGGCGGCGAGCAGGGATACGGCGTGCGCCAGCATCGCGCCGGCGGCAAGGGCGCGCAGCCGGCGTGCGGTCGTGGTCATCGATCTTCCTGCGGTCGTGGTCTGCACCTGCGATCTCCGCGTCGCCAACACGCGACGTCCCTCCGCACCGGCGGGCCGCCACCGCGGCCGCCCGCGCAACGGGTCACTTCCTGCGCCGCAACCGGCGTTCGGCGACGAACTCCATGAGCGCGATCTCGAACCGCGTGCGGTCGCTCGACAGCCGCACGACATCGAGGTCGAGTGCCTTGGCCCGTTGCGCCACCGCATCCTGGTACTCGCCAACGCGACGTCCCATCTGCCCGAGCGCGCCGCGCGACATCACGCGGGTGCGTCCCGATTCCACGTCGAAGGCTTCGACCCACCCCGCCGAGACGCGCGGCACGGTAAACGCCTCGGCCGCGTCCACCATGGCCAGGCACACGTCATGCGTCGCGCTGAGCCGCGCGAGCTCGCGCAGCACCTCGTCGACACCGTCGAACAGGAAGTCGGAGACGACCGGCACCATCGACGTCTTCCGCATGAAGCCGCCGATGGTCGCCGAGAGGCCCAGCGTCTGCCTGACGTCTTGCAGGCCGCGCCCGTGCTGGTAGGCATCGAGACAGTGGATCACCTGGTTCTTGCCGATGCGCGGGCGCAGGCCGCGCAGGTGCCGCACCTCGTCGTCGAACATCAGGAGGCCGACCGAGTCCTGGAAGAACACGGCCGACATGCCGATGGTGGCGATGGTCCGCGCGATGGTCGCGGCGATGGTCGTGCCGGCCGCGGGGCCACAGCGCGTCGACGCGGACGCGTCGGCGACGATGACCACGCTCGACGTGCTCGTCTGCTCGAAGTCGCGGACGATGAGCGGGCTGAAGTTGGTGATGGTCGACTGCGGCCAGTCGATGTGCTCGAAGCGGTCACCGGCCTGCCACTCGCGGAGGCCGACGAAGTCGAAGCCGGCGCCGTTGAAGACGCTGGCGTGCTCGCCGATCGTGAACTCGCGCATCCGCTTCAGGATGAGCAGTTCGATCTCCGAGATCTCCGACAGGTTGATGAGCGGCGAGACCTGCTGTTCGTGCCGCGGGCCGAACCAGGTCGCAGGCGCGGTCATGGCACGGGGGTCCGCTCGACGATGTCGGTGATGACCGCATCGACCGTGAGCCCGTGGCTCGCCGCGTGCGGACCAAGCCAGAGGCGGTGGCCGAGCACGTAGGGCGCCAGATCCTGGATGTCTTCGGGGAACACCACGTCGCGGTGGCGCACGAGCACGGCCCACACCTTGGCGAGACGGCCCCACGCGATGATCGCGCGCGGCGAGGCGCCGAGATCGACGCCGTGCTCGACGAGTTCGGAGGGGGAGTGCACGCGCCAGTCGATTTCGGGGTTGTAGGGGCGCGTGGCCGCGACGAGCCGCTGGATGTAGTCGCCGAGGCGCTCGTGCAGGAAGACATGCTCGCTGATCGCGGCGCGCAGCTGGATGATGCGCTCCTTGGCCATCAGCGGGTTGAGGCGCACCTGCTTGAAGTCGAAGTTCACGAGCTTCCGCTCTTCCTCGGGCGGCAGGTAGCCGATGTTCACGAGGATCGCGAAGCGGTCGGTGGCGGCTTCCGAGAGCGGAAAGGTGCCCTGCCCGAGTTCGACCGGGTTCATCGTCGCAATCGCGAAGTTGAACGCGGGCAACTCGTAGGTGGTCTTGCCGACGGTGACGGTGCGGTCTTGCAGCCCCTCGAGGAAGGCCGACTGCGACTTGAGGGGGATGCGGTTGATCTCGTCGAGCAGGATGACCTCGGCCTCGGCCAGCGGCCCGAACTCGGTGACGAGTTCGCCGGTGGCGGGGTTGATCATCTGGAAGCCCACGACCTCGGTGGGCTGCAGGTCGGCGCGTCCCTGGAGGCGCGCGAACTTCGCGTTGCTGATGGCGGCGAGGATGACGCCGAAGAAGGTCTTGCCCACTCCGGGCACGCCGCGCAGCAGGAGGTTCCCGGAGTTGACCTGGCGCTGTTCCTTCTTGTCGTAGGTCGTCGGAATCTCGGCCATCAAGACGATGTTGGCAAGCGTCTTGGCCGTCTCGTACCCAACGAGTGCCTTGCGGCCTTCCGCGAGAATCGCCTCGTGGAAGGCAATGGCCTCTTCCAGATCTGGATGCACCGGGCGGACTCCGCAGGAAAGGGTGCATCCTACCGCGTTGCCCCCCGTTCCCCAAGCCCGCCCGCGTCATACCGCCCGCCGAATTGGGGTCTGACCCGAATTGGCGGAAAACGGCGACGCAAACGACGATTCAGGAACCTGGCGGTGCCGGCGGGCCGGCGCACGGCGTGCACCGGTGCGGTGCCACGGCAGGGCAGACCAGCCGGCCGTGCACATACCACGCGCAGCTGCAAGAGCCCAACAACGTTCAGGTTATCGACGGAGGTACCTTCGCGCCTGGCACCGGACGCGGCGCGGAGTCATCTGCCGGTGTCGCGACGACACCGGCAGATGATGAGGGCCTGACCCCAATTCCAGGATCAGAGGTCGTCGAGTTCGTCGTCGAGGCGGCGCGCGAGCGCGGGATCGATGGGGGTGTCGGCGACCGGTTCGGGCACGTGGCGCTCGCGGGCGCGCTTGGCGAACCACGCGAAGCCGGCCCCGGAGACGACCATCGCCGCCAGCGGGAACACCCACACGATCATCCCGCGTCCCTGGGCCTGCGGCACGGCCCGGTACTCGTTGCCGAAGCGCGTATACAGGCTCTCTTCGATCGCCTGCGCCGTCTCGCCCTTGCCGAGCCGCACACGCACTTCCTCGCGCACATCGGCCGCGTTCGACGAGGTGCACGTTGCGATCGTCATGCCGGGGCAGAACGGGCTCATCACGTTGGTGAAGACCTGCTGGGCGTCACCCTCGACGTTGATGGCCTTGGGCCCCGATGCCGGGGAGAAAAAGATCGCCGCGGCCGCGCCGACGACGGCGATGACGAGGGCGATTGACAGCTTGCGGGCCCAGGGCGGAGCGCCCGAGGCGGTGGTCGTCGTATGTGAAGGGGATGTCGTGGTCATGGCAACAGCTCCAGACTGGCAGTCTACGGCATTTGCCCCGCCGCCGTCAGCGCCCCTCGGAGCCGCCGGCCACACCGTCCGTTGCCGGCGCCGGTGCCCGGTGGCGCACTTCCGCTTGAATTCGCCCGTCGTTCGCCAGACGATGGTCGCCGTGACCCCCGCCGAGCCCCCGGCCCCGCCCGACACCGTCACCGCCCCGCTGACGGCCGACGTGCATCCGGCCAGGCTCGACCCGGTCATCCACGAACGGCTCCGGCTCGCCATCATGTGCACGCTGGCGGTGCACGCGTCGATGCCGTTCCTCGACCTGGCGCGCCACCTCGGGATGACGAAGGGCAACCTGCACATCCACGCCAAGCGGCTCGAGGAAGTCGGGCACATCCAGAGCACCCGGCACGGTGACGGGCGCGACACGCGCACCACGTTCGCGCTCACCCGCGCCGGCCGCAAGGCGCTCGAGCGCTACTTCGTCCAGCTCGAGGCCATCATCGCCGCGACCCGTCGCGCGTGAGCGCCTCGAGCCGCGCTGCGACCAGTCGCCGCTCGGGCCCCGACAGCGGCCGCGCCAGCGCCAGCCGGTAGCACGCCGCCGCGCGGGCGGTTTCGTCCATCGCCTCGTGCAGGCGGCCTTCGATCGCCGGCAGCAGCGCGTAGTCGCGCATGGCCGACGCGCCGTGGAGCCGCTCGAGCGTGTCGAGCGCCTCGCGCGGCCCGTGCACCCGCGAGGCGACCACGGCGCGATTCAGCTCGACGACCGGCGACGGCGCCACGAGCAGGAGGCGGTCGTAAAGGGCCAGCAAGTGCTGCCAGTCGGTCGCCTCGAACTCCGGCGCCGACACGTGCACGGCGGCAATCGCTGCCTCGAGGTGATAGCGGGACTCGCGCGTCCCGCGTGCCGAGCGCCCCAGGTGCTCGAATCCCGCGCGTGCCAGCGCGCGATCCCAGCGCGTGCGGTCCTGCGCCTCGAGCAACGCCAGTTCGCCGGCCTCGGTGATCCGCGACGGCAGCCGCGCCGCGTGGAAACACATGAGCGCCAGCAGCGCGTGCGTCTCGGGCAGGTCGAGCGCAGGCGTGTGCGCGGCGATCGACGCGAGGCGGATGGCCTCGCCACACCGCGCGTCATCGCCGAGGGTGTCGTCGGCGGGCGCCGTCACGCCCACCGTGAAGAGCAGGTAGAGCGTCTCGAGCACCGCCGAGACGCGGAGGTCGCGCTCGGCCGCGGCCGGCGCGTCGAGCGTGATGCCGCGCTCGGCAATCGCGCGCTTGGCGCGGACGACGCGCTGCGCGGCCGCGGCCTCCGACACCAGGCACACCCGGGCGATCTCCCGCGCGCTGAGGCCCCCGACCGTCTTGAGGGCCAGCGCCACGCGCAGGTCGTCGCTCAGCGCGGGATGGCAGGCCATCCACACCATCGCCAGCTCGTCATCGTCGAATCCGGCCCTGGGCGTGGGCGGGGATGCGGGCGGAGGCGTCAGCGCCTCGCGGAGGACGTCCTCGTGGCCATGCCACCAACGGGTGCGCCTGACACGGTCGACGGCGCGGTTGCGGGCGACGCGGTAGAGCCAGCCGACCGGGTCGGTGGGCACGCCGTGGTAGGGCCATTGCTGGAGGGCGGCCAGCATGGCGTCCTGGACGACGTCTTCGGCCAGGTCGAGGCCGCCGACACCAAACACGCGGGCCAGCCGCGAGACGAGGCGTCCGGCCTCGCGGCGGAACACCTCGTCGACCAGGGGCACGGCCTCGGGCACCTACATCTCCTCGATCAGCCGGACCTCGATGCTCCCGATGTCCGTGTGCGGGCAGGTGCGGGCGATGGCGACGGCGGCGTCGTAGTCGTCGGCCGAGATGATGTAGAAGCCACCGATGACCTCTCGGGCCTCGGCAAACGGGCCATCCGAGACCGACGGCGCCCCCGGCGTGGGCCTGAGGACCCGTCCCTCGCCGTCGCGCAGTTTCTCGCCGAGGTGCAGGTGGCCGCGTTGGCGGAGGCCTTCGCCCCACGCGATGTACTTCTCGATGACGGCCTGGATGTCGGCGGGGCTCATGTCAGCCCCGAAGTTGCCCTGGTCGCGCAGCATCAACACGAATTTCGCCATGGTTCGCTCCATTCTCGCCCTGGGCGGCGCCCGTCGCCTGCCCCGCACCGGCCGCCTGGCGGCCGCATGTGGGTGAGAGACGAATGGGCCGGGCCCTTCTCGACACGAGGGGGCCGGGCCTGTTATTCTTTCGAGTCTCGCGGGCGGCCGTCATGACCGCGTGTGTGGTGGGTGTAGCTCAAGGGCAGAGCGCCGGACTGTGGCTCCGGAAGTTGCGGGTTCGAATCCCGTCATCCACCCCAGTTTCCTCCTCCAACATCCCAGCGTTGTCCGTCGTCGTGCCTGGCTGTGCGGTGCCTCGTCATGCTGACCGTGTTGTGCGCGCGCCTCCGGTGTCGTCGCGGGGCAGCGTCGTATCGCGCCGTTCAGCTAGACTGGCGGTCATGCAGAACTACGCCAATCACGCACACACGCCGAAGCTCTGGCTCGTCGGCGTCTTCGCCTGGCTCGTGACCGTGATCGCCATGGGCGCCACGTGGCTAGGCTACCCCGCCCTGGCCATCGCGCAGCTCGGCGGAATCGTCGCCCTGACCGTGGCGCTGCTCATCGGCCGGGTCTACATCACGGCGCTCCAGGATCGCATCATCAAGCTCGAGATGCAGGTGCGGTGCAGCAAGTTCCTGACGCCGGCGCAGATGGCCGACCTCGGCCGGCTGCAGCTTCCGCAGTTGGTCGCGCTGCGTTTTGCGTCTGATGGCGAGATCCCCACGCTGCTGGCGCGTGCGCT
>JAEUQQ010000539.1 GCA_016789685.1 Acidobacteriota bacterium
GAAGCATCATGTTCTCACCGACGCGCACGGGATTCCGCTCGTCGCGATCCTGACGGCGGCGAATCGGCACGACATCACGCAATTGCTCCCCCTGGTGGATGCGATGCCGACGCTGGGCGGTCGCGCGGGCCGCCCCGCACGTAAGCCCGGCCTCGTGCAAGGCGATCGCGGGTACGATTCCCAACCGCACCGCGACCAACTTCAGCTGCGTGGTATCGGGTCGCAGCTCGCCAAGCGCCGCACGCCGCACGGCAGCGGCTTGGGCCGCACCCGGTGGGTCGTCGAACGCACCCTCGCGTGGCTGCATCGGTTTCGACGCCTGGCGGTGCGCTACGAACGCCGACCCTGTGTCCATGAGGCGTTCTTGTCACTGGCCTGTTCACTGGTCTGCTGGTACTTTCTCAAGCCCGCGACCTAATTTCGCAACGTGCTCTAAACCTCGCGGGGCGATCTGTGAAGATCCTGCCCAGCGGCAGGCGCGCCTGGCCGTGCCATGCGGGCACCCGGATCACGAGGGCACGCGGCGACGCCGCGACCGTCCGGTTCACGCTTGCCGCCTGCACGAGTCGCACGGGGGTTGACGATTCGAGCACGATCTCGGCGTCGTGCTCGGGGAAGCGCCCCTGCGTGACCAGCGTCACGTCGGCGCACCAGAGCGGCGCGCACGTCATGGGTTCGACATCGAGCGTGGGCACGCGGTTGCCGTGCCCGTCCTTCTCTGGCCGAGGCCCGACGACGAGCGACTCGTGTGCGGCCGGCCAGCGGAAGAACGCGACGCCCGCGCACCAGCGCCCGCAGGCCGCCATCAACGCGTGCCCGCTGTCGACCGCGTTCGCGGGAGGCACCAGCAGTTGATACGTCCGTCGATGCGGGCCTGCTGATGGATCGATGTACGTCACGACCCGCTCGCCTCCGGCCGTGGCCACCACGTCACCGAGGCGCGTGAAACGCTCGACCAGGTCGAGCGGCGTGAGGTCGCGGAAGGCGAGGCGGGTGGTGCGCCCGTTGACCGACTCGACACGCTCGATCCGGCCAAAGGTCGCCAGCCCGAGGCGATACGGGCGCTCGAGGGCCTCGAGGCGCGGCAGCCACGTGGCGAGATCGACGGGATGGGCGATGCCAGGCATCGTGCTGCGTGGCTCGATGTCGTAGAACTGCGGGATGACCTCGTCGACCGCGTCGGCGACACGCGCGATCGCCGTGCTGCCGCGGAACCAGTCGAGCAGTCCCGTCACCGACAGGGTCGTGCCTGGCGGCAGGGCCCGCCGGACGGTGTCGAGCCACACCGCGTAGCTGCGGAGCGACGCCGTTGGCACATCGATGTCGATCTGCAGCCCGCCGACCGATGCGCCGGCCGCGCGCGCCTCGCTGGTCACCCGCGTGTACGCGGCCACCAGCGGGCACACCGTGTCGCCGGTCGGCACCGCGCGGCGCTCACCGCGCCACACGAGCACGTACCGCGCGGCCGGCGGCACCGACGCCGGCCAGCGGCTGCGCGCGAGCGTGTCAAGCGTGCCCGACAGGACGTACACCAGCGGCACCGAGGGGCCGTTCTGCGGCGCGCCGGTCGATGGCCACCACCACCATGCCGCGTCGCGGGCCGCAGGACCCGGCACGACGCGACGGGCGCAGGCTGCGCTGCCGGCGAGCACGGCGCAGGCCGCGGCGATGGCAACGCTTCCGCGACAGGCCTGCACGGCGCGCGCGAACGGCCGGAGGCTGATCACCCCAGCCGCACCAGTACCCGCCCGACGTGCTGGCGATCGAGCACGCGGCTGCAGGCCGCCATGACATCGTGCAGTGTCACCTCCGTTGCCGCGATCCGCGCGAGGTGCCTGGGTTTCAGGTCGCCGCCGAGGCGATTCCAGATGGCCGTGCGCAGGGGCATCGGGCAGTTGGCCGAGCTGATGCCCAGCAGGCTGACGCCGCGCAGGATCATCGGGAACACCGACGTCACGAGGTCGGGCGACGCCGCCATGCCGACGCAGGCGATGTTGCCCCACAACTCGACGTGGCGCGTCAGGCCGGCCAGCACGTCGCCGCCGACGTTGTCGATGGCGCCGCCGAACCGCACGCGCTCGAGCGGCCGCGCGCCCAGCGCCAGGGCGTCGGGCGTCACGACCGACGCGGCCCCGATCTCCGAGAGGTAGGCGTGGTGCGCCTCGCGCCCCGACACCGCGATGACCTCGTAGCCGCGTGCCGCCAGGATCGCGACCGCGATCGATCCGACGCCGCCCGATGCCCCGGTGACGACGATGGGCCCCCTGGCCGGCGCCTGGCCGTTCTCTTCCATGCGGTGCAGGCAGAGGGCGGCGGTGAACCCCGCGGTGCCCAGCGCCATCGCCTCGCGTGGTGTCAGCCCGGCCGGCAGCGGCACGATCCAGTCTCCGGGCACGCGCACCCGTTCCGAGAACCCGCCGTCCTGCGTTTCGCCGAGCCCCATGCCGTTGACGAGCACCGCGCTGCCCACGGGATGCCGCGCATCCGCGCTCGATTCGACCACGCCGGCCACGTCGATGCCGGGATTGAGCGGGAACGTCTTCAGGATGCGTCCGCGCCCGGTCACCGCCAGGGCGTCCTTGTAGTTGACTCCAGACCAGGCGCTGCGGATGACGACGTCTCCGGGCGAAAGGTCGCTCGTGTCGAGTGGGGTGAGTCGGCTGTTGATCGTCGAGTCGTCGAGGAACGTGCGGCAGGCGAGGAAGGGCATGGGGAATGATAGATTGTCGCGAATGGTCTCGCACCCCTGGACCGCCACCGCGCTGGTGGCGCTCGGATCCGCGCTCGGCGGCGTCGCCCGCTTCTGGATGACGACCGTCGTCGGCCACGTGACCGGTCCGGGCTTCCCGTGGGGCACCGTCAGCGTCAACGTCATCGGGTCCGCGCTGATCGGCGCGGTCATGGGGCACTACGCCGATCCCCTGAAGCCGGGGGCGGTGGCGGCGCAGCAGTTCGTGGCGGTGGGTGTGCTCGGCGGGTTCACGACGTTTTCGTCGTTCAGCCTCCAGACCCTGATCCTGATGCGCGACGGCGAGTGGTTCGCCGCAGCCGGCAATGCCCTCGGGTCGGTCGTCGTGTGCGTCATCGCCACGTGGGCCGGGTTCGAGGCCGCGGCCCGCTGAGCGACGCCGTTCGTCCGGGAGGTTGTCGACACGATGCCCATGTCACCCCACGAAGCGGCCACGATGCTCGGCGTGCGGCACACCGCCGACGCCGAGACCGTCGAGGCCGCCATCGCCCGCCAGCGTGTCGATTTCGAGGCGCAGGCCGGTCGCGCGGCGACGCCAGAAATGGCGACGTACTGGCGCAACCGGCTCGGGAAGCTCGATGAGGCGCGCGACGTGCTGCGGCGGGCCGCCGAGGCGCGGGCGCGTGCCGCCGAGGAAGCGGCCGAAGACGCCGCGCGTGCGGCCAG
>JAEUQQ010000540.1 GCA_016789685.1 Acidobacteriota bacterium
GTTCGTGCGCGACGGCGCCGAACGCCAGGTCACGGTCAGCGTCATCGAGCGCTGACGTCCCGCGTACAACGCACGGGGCCCCGGCACGTCACCTGACGTGCGGGGCCCCGTGGAGTCGCGTGCCGATGGCCTACCCGCGCGCCTTGAGCGCGTCGCGGATCTCGGCGCGCAGCTTCTCGCTTGGCGTCGGCTCTGGCGGCGCCGGCGGCGCAGCGGCCTCCTGGCGCCGCGCGCTGTTCATGGCCTTGACCACGAGGAACAGCGAAAAGGCGACGATCAGGAAGTTGACGACGGCGTTGAGGAACACGCCGTAGTTGAGCGTGACCGCGCCGTCGGCCTTGGCCGCCGCGAGCGTCGGGTACTCGGCGGCCGCCGACTTGCCCGCCTTGAGCAGCGCGAACATGTTCGAGAAGTCGACACCGCCCGTGACGAGCCCGACCACCGGCATGATCACGTCGGCGACCAGGGCGCTGACGATGGTGCCGAAGGCGGCGCCGATGACCACGCCCACGGCGAGGTCAACGACGTTGCCCTTCATTGCGAACTCTTTGAATTCCTTGAACATTGGGGACTCCGTTCGAAACAGACCGTACGTGCGGGGAGCGTGGGGCGTCAGAACTTGGCGACGAGCGCCACGGCCGTGACGGTGTCGGTCTTCTCGAACCCGAACGCCGGGGCGTTCACGAACCGGATCGTGTTCGACACCTTCAACGACAACAGCGTCGTCAGCTTGGCGGTGAGGGCGGCGATGTTGTCGGCCCGCCACTCGTCGCCGTCCTTGAGCGAGAAGATCGCCCGCGCATCATCGCTCAACTCAGCCGTAGCCGACAACTTGAACTTGTACGCGGCCCCGAACGTCAGCACGGCGTTCGAGAGGTCGTCGCCGGTCACCCGGCGCTCGTTGGCGTAGCCGAGACCGACGTCGAGACGCAGCGCCTGGCGCGCCGGTTCGACGGCCTGCCACGACAACCCGCCTTCGACGGCGTTCCGGTGCAGGATGCCCGCGAACGAGTTCCGCAGGTAGTCGTACTGCCCGTAGAACGAGAGGTGCGGCCGCACTTCGCGCGACGCCCGCAGCAGGGTCGTGAACGCGCGCGCCTTCAGCTCGTCGTCAGCCTCGTTCTGCACGTAGGCGGTCTTCGACTTCAGCGTCCACGCATCAGGACGCGCGATGAACTCGCCCGAGACGCCGATGGTCTGCGTCGAGGCATTGCCGGTGGTCGAGACGAAGGCAAACTCGGCCGAGCCCTCATAGGCCGGTGGCGGAGGCGGAGGGGCGGGCTGCGCAGACGACACGCGGGGCACGGCGAGCATGGCGGCGACGACGAGTGCGGCAGACACCGCGTGGAGGCGGAGGCGAGTGAACACGAACACGGTCCTTTCCCTGGGGAGCGATCTGGAGTCAGTAGCGCTGCGCGTCGTCGGCCGGCGCAAGCGGCCAGGGCGCAAACGTGCGCCCCGCGATCGTCGTGCCGCCGTAAGCGATGCTCCCGGCCCCACGCACGAAATCTGACGGGAAGTTCAGCACCGGCTTCGACACCTCGTCGAGGGCGGCGCGGTGCGCGGGCCCGAGCACCACGTCGAGCGCACCGAGGTTGTCGTCGAGTTGCTGCAGCGTCCGGGCGCCGATGATCGTCGACGCGACGCCCGGCTGCTGCTGCACCCAGGCCAGCGCGACACGTGCCGGCGTGGTGCCCAGTTCGCCGGCCACGCGCACGAGCACGTCGATGAGGTCGTAGGTCGCATCGGTGAGCGCGTGCGTGACGCGCGCGCCACGCGCCGGCGCATCGGTGCCGCGCGTCGCGCGTGTGTACTTTCCCGACAGCACGCCGGCCTTCAGCGGTGACCACGGCGTGACACCCAGGCCGAGTTCCCTGGCCATCGGCACCAGTTCGCCCTCGACCGTCCGTTGCAGCAGCGAGTACTCGATCTGGAGCGCGACGAGCGGCGTCCAGCCCTTCCAGTGCGCGAGCATCTGCGCCTGCGTCACCTTCCACGCCGGAGTGTCAGACACGCCGACGTACCGCACCTTGCCGGCGCGCACCAGATCGTCGAGCGCACGCATCGTCTCGTCGATCGGCGTGAACGGATCCCAGCAGTGCATCCAGTAGAGATCGACGTAGTCGGTGCGCAGGCGCCTGAGCGAGTGATCCAGCGCCGCATGGATGCTCTTGCGTCCCGCCCCGCCCGCGTTGGGGTCGCCGGTGAACAGGCTGCCGAAGAACTTCGTGGCGATGACCGCCTGCTGGCGCCGGTGCGGCGTTTCGGCGAAGTAGTCGCCGATGATCTGCTCGGCGTGGCCGTTGGTGTAGATGTTGGCGGTGTCGATGAAGTTACCGCCCGCGTCGAGGTAGCGCGCGAGGATATCGCGGGCATCGTCGGCACGACAGCCCCAGCCCCAGTCGTCGCCGAACGTCATGGTGCCGAGGCAGTGAGGACTCACGCGCAGGCCCGATCGGCCGAGCGTCACGTAATGGGTCAGGGGCACGGTCGTTCTGCTCCGATGCGGCGGGCGCGTGAGACCTCCCGCGATGACGAGGCGCCGTCCTGGTCACGCCGTGGGCACACCAGGCACGTGGTGCCGGGGGCGGGAATCGAACCCGCATGGAGGGGTTGCCTCCGAGGGATTTTAAGTCCCCTGCGTCTGCCAGTTTCGCCACCCCGGCTGTCGTCCCGCGACGATACCACGAGGCACCGCAGGCGTGGCGCCGGCCTCGCCCGCTGGCTCCGCGCGCCCGCCGAGCCTCGGCACACGCGGGCCGCCCCGCGCGACACCCCGTCGACCGCGCGCCGGCGTGCCACGGCAGGGTCTAGAATGCCGCATGCAGACCGACGCCGAGTCGCCCGGTCCCCTGCTGGTGGCCCACCTCCTCGGCCCCCTCGACGACCAACTCGTCGCACTGCTCGACGCGCTCGACGACCCGCAGTGGGAGGCCCCGACGATCGCCGGGACGTGGACCGTGAAGGACGTCGCCGCGCACCTGCTCGACACCCAGGTGAGAAAGCTCGCGCTCTGCCGCGATGGCCGGGAGCTGCCGGTTGCCCGGCACGACCCCGCGCGCGACCTGGTCGGCTTCGTCAATCGCCTCAACGCCGACGGCGTCCGGTTCTTCCGCGAACTACCGCCCGCGACCCTCGTGCCCCTGATCGCTGCCTCGGCGCGCGCTTCAGCCCGCTATCACCTGGCGCTCGACCCGATGGCGCCCGCAGCGTTTGCGGTCAGCTGGGCGGGCGAGTCGGCCTCGGCGAACTGGTTCGACACGGCGCGCGAACTCACCGAACGCTGGCACCATCAGCAGCAGATCCGCCTGGCGGTCGGACGTCCGGGCGCCATGTCGGCCGAGTTCCACCATCCCGTGCTCGCGTGCTTCATGCGCGCACTTCCCCACTGGTATCGCGACATCGCCGCGCCGGTGGGGTCTCGCCTCGACGTCACGGTCGAGGGCGACGGCGGTGGCACCTGGCATCTCTGGCGCGAGCCAGGCGGCTGGCGCCTCGTGACCACGCCCATCGGCATGCGGCGTGCGCACGTCACGATACCCGCCGACATCGCCTGGAGGGTCTTCACCAGGGGGATCGCGCGTGCCGACGCCATGGCGCGCTCGCGCGTGGCGGGCGACCAGGTCGTCGGCGCCCACGTCCTGCAGATGACCGCGATCGTCGGCTAGTACGCCGGCGGCCCCATGGCTCAGAGGACGGCCGCCAGGAACCGCTCGATGGCGAACGTGCTCAACTGACCACACGGGCCCGCGAAATGGTAGTCGCACCCGTGGGTCGCCCAGCCAGGCGCCACCAGGACGTGTGGCCGGCCGTGCGCGCGCAGCCGCTCGGCCAGGCGCTGGCTCTGCACGACCGACACAATCTCGTCGCGGCCACCATGCACCAGCAACGTCGCGGGGGTGTTCGGCCCCACGAACTGGTACGGCGACGCGTCATCGTAGACCTGCCCGACGTCAGCGGGGCGTCCGCCGAGATAGCGCTCGATGGTGCCGATGCCGTCGTAGACCCGCGGGTTGCCGGGATGCTCCCACGCATAGCGCAAGTCGGCCGGACCATAGATCGACACGACGCCGCGCACCGCGTCGTCGTCGTGCCGGTAGGCCACCAGCAGGGCCAGTTGCGCACCGGCCGACCGCCCGATCAGCGCGACGCGCTCAGGATCGGCATTCCACTCGCGGGCGCGGCCGCGCACGAGCGCAAGGGCCGTGCGCACGTCGTCGACGGCCGCCGGAAACGTGTGCGCCGGCACCAGGCGATACGACGGCGCCACGACCACGTAGCCGAGGTGCGCGAGGTGATGATTCAACGCGGGCAGGTCATCGCGTTGCCCTACCGACCAGCCGCCCCCGTGCACGACCATGACGATCGGCACCGGCCGCTCGCTGGCGTGCCGCGGCGGCAGATAGACGTCGAGGTCGAGCCCTTCACCGTTCCTGACGGCATAGCGCACCGTCGTGACCTGCGCCGCGGGAATCGGCGCGCCCACGAACAGCATCGCGGGATCGACCGGCCGCGCACGCAGCGCAGCGTCGGGCCTGACCTGCCGCGTCGGCTCGCCGAACGCAGCCGTCAGCGTCGCCGGCAACGTCTGGGCGATCAGCAGGGCACGCACCACGGGCGAGAGAAAGCACGCGGCGGCCACCAGGGCACAGCCCAGGGCAATCCGGCGATTCCACGTCCGCTGCCATCCCGGCCAGAGCCAGAGCAGGGCCACCGGGGCCACGAAATGGCCGTACTCGGTGACGCCGATGCTCAGGAGCCAGAGGCGGTGCGTTGGCGCGGGCACGACCGCCAGCAGCGACACGGCCAGCAGCGCGACGGCAGCGGCCAGGCGCACGACGCGCCACGCCAGGTCCATCCGGGCCACGAGCCAGTGGCGCGCCGCCATCGACGTCCTCAGTGAACGACCTGCGGCGCCGACGCGGCCCTGACCACCCGCGACACCATGCCATCGAGTTGCTCGACCGGCAGGTCGAACGGCCCCGCCACGGCCGACGCGCTGTGGATCTCGAGTGCGAGGACGTGGCCCGCGGGCCCTGCGTGCACGATCCACGTGATCCCGCGCAACGCGATCGGGCGATCGGGAGGGCCGCCAGGATTCAGCCGGCGATCGACGGCACGGAGGATCTGCATCAGCACCACCTCGACATCGTGATCGCTCCAGGCCGCAGCATCGACGGGGTGGTCGATCGTCTCGGTGAACACGCGCGCGTCGTGTCGCAGCATGATCTCGGTCTCGAAGGTCATTGACCTGCTCCTGGCGGTGGCGCCTGTCGCGACGCCGCTGCGCAAGCGCCTGCGGCGTGCGGTGGCATCCCAGTCTACCGTAGCGACCGCGGCGCGCGGCCGAGCGGTCCGCAGACGGAGTGTGCGCCCGGCCCGCCGCAGCAGGTGCGTTACAATGCCGCGCCGGAGGCTTGCATGACCGATCGCCCCGCCCGACGCGTGGCGCTGCTTGTGGAAGAGGACTTCGAGGATCGCGACGTCGCTGGCTCTTGCGACGCGTTGCGTGCCGCGGGCCTCGAGGTGGTCATCGTCGGCCCGGTCGCCGGCACCGGGTATCGCGGACGTCGCGGCGAGTTGACCGTCACAGCCGATGCCGCCGCGGGCAAGACGCGCCAGCGCGACGTGGATGCCGTGGTCATCCCCGGAGGCTACGCGCCCGATCGCATGCGCATGCGGCACGCGATGGTCGACCTGGTGCGCGACTGCGTCGACGCCGGCAAGCCCGTCGCCGCCATCGACCACGGGGCCGCGCTCCTGATCTCGGCCAACGTCGTCAGGGGACGGACGATTACCTGCTGGCCCTCGATCGCCATCGACATCAAGAACGCGGGCGGGCGCTACGTCGATCGCCCGGTCGTCGTCGACGGCCCGGTCATCACGGCACGAAAGGCCGACGACCTCGCCTTCTTCACCGACGCGATCGTGAAGGCCGTGACCGGCGCGTCGTCTTAGCCGGCGCTGGCAGGCGGGCCTCGAACTCCGCGATCGACTCGTCAATCCACCGCATCGCGTCGAGCGCGGCCGGCAGCCCGATCGTCGGCAGCGCGAGAATGGGGATGTGCCGCAGGACGTCGGGCTCGACCTCGAGCTCGAGGGCCTTGCGCGCGTGGGCGTGCGTGGTGCGCGACGAGCCACGGCCAATCGAGATGGCCACCTTGAACAACGCGACGCTGGTGGCGCCAAGCGGCCCTGCCTCGCGGGTCGCCGCCGACAGGCCTTCGTACGCGTCCACCACCGCCGGGGCGAGTTCCCGCAACCGGTCGTAGGCTCCGCCGCGCGTGCGCGGGGCCGTTGTCGCCTTCTTCGGCATCAGTGCGTCTCCCCTGGCGTTCGTCGAACAGTCATTGGGGTCAGGGCGTGCGAAATGCGATGAAGAAAGATGTGACCCCGCCTGCGCATTCTACGGCACCGGCCGTGCGCGGGGCGAGAATGCGCTACCGGAGCGCGCCAGCGGGAACGCGGGGCCCGCGAGGCGAGCGGCTGCCGGGGGGACACCGCGTGCGGAATGCGATGAAGAAAGATGTGACCCCTATGACGCGCGTC
>JAEUQQ010000018.1 GCA_016789685.1 Acidobacteriota bacterium
GATCCCCTGCGGCCCGTTGAAGCGCGCCGCGCTGCCCGTCGCATCGACGAGGCCGCTCGTGCGCGCGAACCCGGCGAGCGTCGTCACGACGCCGGCGGGCGTGATCTTGCGGATGGTGTGGTTGCCGGAGTCGGCGACGTAGACGTTGCCGCTGGCGTCAACCGCGACGGCACGCGGCGAGCGGAAGCGGGCGGCATTGCCGGTGCCGTTCGTGTCGCCCGAGGTGTCGGCGAGTCCGGCCAGCGTCGTGACGACGCCAGCAGGTGTGATCTTGCGGATGATCTGATTGAACGTGTCGGCGACGTAAAGGTTGCCGCCCGTGTCGAGCGCAATGCCCTGCGGAAGATCGAAACGTGCCGCTGCGCCGGTGCCATCGGCGGTTCCGCGGAACCCGTCGCCCGCGAACGTCGTGACGATGCCGCCCGGCGTGATCTTGCGGATGACGTGGTTGGTCGTGTCAGCCACGAACACTGTGCCCCCGGTGTCGGCGGCGATGCCACCTGGGTAGAAGAAGCGTGCCGCCGTGCCCGTCCCATCGGCGTATCCCCACGCATTGAGCACGCCGACGGGCGTCGTCACGTCACCCGTGGGTGTCACCATCCGCACGACGTGATTGTCGCGATCGGCGATGTAAAGGTCGCCATCCGGTGCAGTGGCGATCCCGACCGGCGACCAGAAGTTCGCCCCGGCGCCGTTGGCGTCGCGCGCCCCGTGTGAACCGATCGCTCCCGCGAGCAGCGTGACGACGCCGGCCGTCGTCACGCTGCGGATGGTGTGGTTGTTGGTTTCGGCAACGTACAGGACTCCGCCGGAGCCCAGCGTGATTCCGGCTGGGGCGCTGAAGAGGGCAGCGCCCCCGATGCCATCGTTGTTGCCCGTCTGGCCAGGAGTTCCCGCAAGGGTCGTCACGACGCCGCCTGGCGTGACCGCGCGGATGGCGTGGTTGTCGGTGTCGGCGACATAGACCATGCCACTGCCATCCACCACAACTCCCGAGGGTCCATTGAACTGCGCGGCAGCGCCAGTGCCGTCGGCCGTGCCCAACGCACCCCCTGCGAGCGTGGTGACGGCGCCCGCGATGCTCACCTTCCGGATCGCGTTGTTGCGGGCGTCAGCCACGTAGGTGATGCCGCTGGCATCGACCGACACGCCCCGCGGCGTGTCGAAACGGGCGGCACTCCCGGTCCCGTCGGCGTGGTCCGGGTATCCGGCGAGGCCCGCGAGCGTGGTGACGACCCCGTTGCGCGTGACCTTGCGGATGGTGTGGTTCCCGGTGTCAGCGACGTAGAGCGTGCCGCCTGCATCGACGGCGAGTCCCGTTGGACTGTTGAAGCGGGCTTCGCTCGTCGTGCCATCGGCCCCGCCGGGCGTGCCCGCCAGGCCAGCGAGCGTCGTCACGACGCCGCCCGCAGTGAGTTTCCGGATGATGTGGTTGTTCGTGTCGGCGATGTAGACCGTGCCGTCGGTACCGACGGCAACGCCCGAGGGCTGATCGAATCGTGCGGCCGGCCCGGCGCCGTCGGCAGCGGCCGGTCCGCCATTGGGACCGGCGAGGCGGGTGAACGTGTAGACCTGCGCAGACAACGGTGAGGCCAGCCCGAGCAGGACGCCAAGGAGCACCGCGATGCGACCCAGCCGATGTCGCACGATGAGAGACGAGTGGCGATCGGCAGCGCGCAGCGCGACTGCTAGGGCCACGGGGCTCGATGCCGGGGCGGTGGATGCGTCGCGAACCGGAGTGCGCACGGATAGCTCCCTCAGGAAGTGGGGATGACGGTGGGGGTCAGGTCTTGAAAAATGCTGCAACGAAAGACGTGACCCCTACTGCAGGCGGGTGGCGAGGGCGTTGGTGCCAGACGCCCAGGTCTGGCCGATGGCGTTCCAGTACATGGCGCGCTCGACGACGATCTGGATGGGCATTCTCCCCAGGCTCTCGATCACGGCACCGAACCGACGGCCGTCCGCCGATGGGAACTCGCTGCGCACATCCACGTTGAAGCGGCTCTTCGCTGCCACGTCGAAGGTGCGCTCGGCGGTCGTGCCGTCCTCGAACAGGAGTGTCGCGCGTACCTGTCCCTGCACCGTCGCGGTGTTCGCAATCAGGATGTAGGTGTCGGTGTTCCTGCCGCCGCCCACCTCGCCCTCGGCCAGGGCCCATCGCGTGCCGGTGGCCACGGCGCCCGGTGAGTTGTGCGCTTCGTACCAGTCACTGAATCCTCCTGGCCACCACAGCGCGCGCTCGACGATGATCGGTTCGCCGTACACCGACGTGATGGTGGTCGAGACGGCGGTGTTGGCGAGGCGCGGATCCTCGACGTCGACCCAGATGTTCATCCGGCTGTTGCCGGGCACCATGTGCGATCGCTCGACGGTCGTGCCGTCGGGGAGCAGGTACGTCTCTTCGATGAGCGTCTCGGTCGGGTTCGGGTTGGCCACGAGGATGAACAGGTCGAAGTAGTCGCCGGTCGCGCCTTCGGCGAGGAACCAGTCGGTGGCCGGAGTGGTGACGCCCGCACTCTCGTGCCCGGCCGCGAAGGTCACGCCGCCGCGATCGAGATACAACGCGCGCTCGACGATGATTGGCTGGCCGTTGGTCACTTCGAACACGGCCGAGACATCGGTCGACGCCAACGCGGTGCCGAGGCCGTCGAACTCCTCGACGTTCACCCAGATGTTCGTCCGCGAATCGGGAGCAAGGATGTAGGTCTTCACCAGTGGGTCGCCGCTCGGCCGCAGGTAGCGCACGTCGACGAAGGCTGGTTCGGGGTTGGGATTCTGCAGCAGGTAGAACAGGTTGAACCCGCTGTGCGTCGCGCCCTCGGCGAGGTACCAGGTGAGCGACGGCGCTGCTACCGCGGTTTCGGCGTGGGCTCCGTAGCCGCTGGCGACATCCCACGACAGCGTGCGGTCGACCACGAGCGGCACCGACGATTCGACCCTGGTCGCGAACTCCGCGACGGCGAGGCCGGCGATCAGTTTCGGATCCACGGTCACGCGCGTCCGTGCCCCAACGGCGACCTGCGTGACGATGGGCGTCGCGCCGGCCTTGAGAAACGAGAGCGTCGCGGTCGTGGCCGTGTCGGTCGGGTTGAGCAACGCGATGCGCGTGTCGAAGAAGCCCGAGGTCGCGCCCTCGGCCAGGAATCGCGTGTAGGTCGGCGGCGGCGCGACCGCGAACGTGGCGGTCACGGTCGTCGCCGCGCCAACGGCGGTCACGCACAGGGCCGTCGCCGTGCATCCACCCCCGCTCCATCCGGTGAACACCGACCCGAGTGCCGCCGTCGCCGTCAGCGACACGAGGGTCCCGGGCGGCAGCGTGTCGCTGCAGTCGGCACCGCATGCGATACCGGCAGGCAGCGACTCGACGCTTCCCTGCCCCGTGCCCGCGCGCGTCACGGTGAGTGTCGCAGTGGCGCCATTGGTGGGCACACCACGCCTGATGGCGTGGTTCTCGCGGTCAGACACGATCAGCGCGCCAGTGGCCAGGATCGCGATGCCACTGGGCGTGTCGAAGCGCGCCGCGACGCCGGATCCGTCGGCACCGCCAGGCACGCCAGGCGAGCCGGCAATGGTCGTCACGTCGCCCGAGGTGGACACGTGCCGCACGACATGCGCGAGGTCATCGACCACGTAGATCG
>JAEUQQ010000019.1 GCA_016789685.1 Acidobacteriota bacterium
GGCCTCACGCGGCTCGAGCGTCGACCGATCCGTCGCCGCCACGAACACCGTGGCGTCGCGTGCGGCAATCGCGCGGAACTCCGTTGCGGGCTGCTGCGCGTGCAGGAACAGTTCCCAGGCGATCCGCCGGTCAGACGGAGCGGGCTGCGCGTGGACCTGGATCGAGACGACCG
The DNA here is from genome assembly GCA_016789685.1 of Acidobacteriota bacterium. Classification (GTDB taxonomy): domain Bacteria; phylum Acidobacteriota; class Vicinamibacteria; order Vicinamibacterales; family JAFNAJ01; genus JAEUQQ01. The sequence goes on from JAEUQQ010000019.1 coordinate 174, forward strand.
CGAGCGCGACACCGAGCACGACACGACCGCCAGCTCCCGTGGCGCGACCGACTACTGGCAGCATTGGCACACCTGTTTCTGTCGGTCTTCGAACGCCTGGCGACCGAGCCACAGCCCCGATGACGAGAGCCCCGAGTAGTAGATGATGGCGTATTCGAAGCACGCCACCGACGCGCCCGACAGCACGTCGAACGGCTCCTGCAGGCTCGCCGTGCAGGTCGACAGCGCGACGTCGCGCAGGATGGCGTCACACGTCTCCTGCCCTCCCACCATGTTGGTGCCGTGACACGTCTGGTAGCACGTGTCGTGCTGGTCGCACGCGTAGGCGCGCGTGGGATTCGCCCGGTCGGCGTCAGAGAACAACGTGGTGATGCCGCCGGCGGGGTTGTTGGCGAGGACGCCGGGCACGATCGGCACGCTGCAGCCATCGAACTCCATCGTCCAGTTCGCATACGGGACGCGGCGCGGACACTCGGCCAGATCGGTGATGTTGAACTTGTTCACCGGATTGCCGTTGAAGCAGCACAGCAACGGCGGCGCGTCGATGTCATTCGGCGTCGTGGTCGGCACCCCGCCCGAGCAGCCGGGGCTCTTGCAGTCTTCGGGCACGTCGGCCGGCACGTTGCTGTTGTCGGGCACACACGTCGAACCCTGGCAGCGCTGGCAGTCGCCACACGATCCGGCACTGCCCGTCGGCGCCGGGGCGCCGCCGCCGTGCCATCCAGCCTTGATCACGCCGACGCCGGGGTCAGACACGACGATCGATCCGTCGTCGCTCACGCGCCCGGTGCCAATCGACACGAACGCCGACAGATCGTGATCGTAGGAATACAGTTCGGTCACCTGTCGCGGCGGCAGGCCATCGACATTCGGCAGCGTCAGCTTCGCCGCGGGATTGAACAGCGCGCCCACCGGCTGGATGGTGACAATGAACCGTGGTTGCTGGCCGAAACTCGGCGCCATCGGCACCTTGTCGGCGTTGACGGGCGTCACCGTCACGCATCCGCTGCGCGAGCCGCCAGGGAACGTGGCCGCGCCGGCCTCGAGCGTCAGCGAGAAGCCAGGCACCTCGGGCAGGTAGAGCGTGCCGCCGGCCGTCTCGCTGACGCACAACTGGTGCAGCGCGTCGAGTTTCGGCAGGTAGATCGGCAGACCGACGTCCACCGTCTGGCCCGACACCGTGACGAGATCGAACTCCAGCGTCGGCCACGGACCGTTCGCTGCCGTCGACCCATCCGCCATCAGCTTGAACGTGCCCACGGGCGCCGGCTGGATCACGAACTGCCCGTTCGCCCCCGTCACGACCGGCGTCGTCACCTGCTCGGGCACGCCCGTGCCATGGTGCGTGCGGAACATCCGCATCGTCACGTTCTGCAGGGGCCGGTTCGCGTTGTCGAGCACGACGCCCGTCACGCGCGTCTCGGTTGGATCGCCGGGGACCAGCGCGGTGGCGAGGAACGCGGCGGGCGCTCCGGTGTTCCCGACGAACGTCGCCTCGACGACGTTGTTGTCGGAGCCGGCCTGCGCGCCGAGCGTGAGCGTCGCCGCGGCACGACCGTCGGGATCGGTCGTCACCGTCGTCGTCGCCTTGCCTCCGAACGAGCCCCCGCCCTGCTTCACGGCGAACGTCACCGCCACGCCGTTGATGCGGTTGGCGTTCGCATCGGTGACGACCGCGACGAACGGCAGCGCCAGCGCCTGCGACACCGTCCCGAGTTGCCCGTTGCCGGTATCGACCACGATGCGCTTCGCGCTGCCGGCCGTTGCCGAGTGCGCAAAGGTCGCGAGACCCGAGAACCCGGTCGCGCTCGCCTCCACGACGTGGTTGCCCACGCCAGACCGCGTGCCGAGCCGGAAGCGCACCGACGCGCGGCCGTCGGCATCCGACGTCACGACCTGCGATCCGAGCGTCGTCGACCCGCTGATGAATCCGCCGCCATTCTCGGCGACACGAAAGACGACGGGCACTCCCGGCGCGGCCTGCCCGGCCTGATCGACCACGCGCGCGACCAGCGCCTGGGCGAGATCGCCGCCCGCCGGGCCGATCTGTCCGTTCCCGGCGAACACCGAGATCGCGCCGCTGGAGGCGACGCGCGTCACCACCACCGACGTGGTCACGCGGTTGCCCGACCGGTCGGTCGCTGTCACCTGGATGGTGTTCGGTCCCAACGCGAGCGGCACGTTCGCCGCCGAGAACGTGCGATTCGACACCTGCGCCGCGATGCCGTTGACGCTGACCGTCGCCTGCTGCGCGTTCACCGTGCCGACGACGATGTCGTTGACGATGCCGGCCACGGTGACGGCCGCGGCCGTCGTGGGCACCGCTGTGTCAGGCGCCGTGATGCTCAGCCGCGGCGGAGTCGTGTCGAGCGTGACCTGGACGCTTGCCGTGGTGGTGCTGCCGTTCGAGTTGCTGGCGACCGCCGTCAGCGTGTTGGTGCCCTCGAGGATGGGCACCTGCGCCGAGAACGACGTGCCCGACACCGTGGCCGCGACACCGTTGACCCGCACCTGCGCGGTGCGATCGCCGACCGTGCCCGTGACCTGGATCGGGCTGACACTGCGGAAGTCGAGGTTGGCCGGCGAGGTGATGGCGATGGTCGAGGCGGTGCCTGCGACGTTCAGGGTGAGGGGCGCCGACAGGACGCGCATGACACGCCCGCGGAACGCGGCCGACACGCGCAACGTGAGCGGGCCAGGGACGAGTTCATAGAACGTCTGCTGCCACGTGAACACCCGGTCGCCTGCCGTCGCGTCGCCGGCGCTGCCGTCGTCACGCAGCGTGCCGAGCGTCGCGACCACGCGGCCCTGGGCGTCGTAGCGCATCACCTGGACACTCGACGCGATGACCGCCGTGTCGGCGATCGTCGCCGTGACGGTGACGGGCGTTCCGGTCGCGACCGGGATTGACGAAGGTGACACGGCCGCGGGGCCAACGGTCTGTGCAGACAGCGGGATCGCACACGCCAGGCACACGAGCAGCGCGGCAAGACCCGCCAGGCGTCGTCGACGCATGGGAGCAACCTCCATGGAACTCCGGGGAAACGTGGGCACCGCCACGACATGCCGCCTGTCGCGGCACCGTCGCGGCGGTGCGCAGACTCGGTGCGGGCTCAGCGCCTGCGCCGCACGGCCGTCGCCACGCCCGCCACCAGCAGCAGCGTCACGGCAGGTTCGGGCACCTGGGTCACCGCGGCGAACTCAAGTTCGAGGTCGTCGAGCGTGAACGGCGTGCTGGCCGATCCGATCGTCACACTCGAGAAACCGGCGGCGTAGACGAGCTCGATGAGCTCGTTGGGCGCGTTGGCACCCGTCGCCAGGTTCTCGGTGAACAGCGACTGCGCCGAGGCCACCTCGCCCGAAGAGTCGAACGCCGCGAGCGCCAGCGACTCGAAGTAGGTGAAGCGGCCGGCGAGACGGACCACCGGGCGGGCGAACGTGATGGTGATGCTCCCCATGCCGCCATCGGGCGCGACCACACCGAGTCCAGAGGCAGGGGGGAAGTCGATCTCGTTGAGGAGTGCACCGCCGGCCACGAGGGCGATCGTGTTGGCGAACTCGACGTCGGACGACAGGCCGGTCGTCACGATGCTCCCGTCGTCGAGGCCTTCGAAGTCGAGGGTGAGCGTGTCGGCGTGTGCACAAACCGCACACAGCAGCAGGGGGAGGGCGAGCACGGCACGACGCAGGGTGGGCATGAGTGTTCTCCGGGGTCTCACACCTACTGGCGACGTCGGCGCGCAAAAACGGACAAACGGGCTGGTGTCGTTGAAAGGGCCTTGCGAAGGGCGGCGGGCGGGGAGCGGTGTCGTCATGCGTGGGAGCCTCGGATGGGCCGTGCGCGGGTCCTGGCCGCACCGCCCCTGCAGGGTCTTACGCAATCCAGCCCGGCAATCCGGCCACCGGTCACGTCCGGCGCCCCCCTGGCCCTGCCCCTGCCTTCCAGGCGGCCCCGGCCGACCCCCGTCGCGGCGGGGCCGGGGCGAGTTGCATATAATCGTCAGCTTGTGTCGGCGGGTGCCGCTCCGGCCCACGGAGCGCCCGTCCCTGCCTGATCTGGAGTTCGCGTGAATCCTGTACGCCTGCGTCGATCGGTCGTCGCGCTCGCCGTCCTCGTCCTGCTCGCAGGCGGGGTGACCGGCTGCACGTCGTCGCCGACCGCCCCCTCGAACTATGCGGCCTACAGCCAGACCGACCTCATCGTCGGCACTGGCACCACGGCCGCCAACGGCAACATCATCACGGTGCACTACACCGGCTGGCTCTACGACGACTCCAAGGCCGACAAGAAGGGCCTGCAGTTCGAGACCTCAAAAGGCAGCACCACCTTCCAGTTCATCCTCGGCGCCGGGCAGGTCATCGCCGGCTGGGACCGCGGCGTCGTCGGCATGAACGTCGGCGGCTCGCGGCGGCTCATCCTGCCGCCGTCGATGGCCTACGGGGCCAACCGGGCGTCGGTGATCCCGCCCAACGCCACCCTGGTGTTCGACATCGAAGTGGTGGGCGTCGAATGAGCCGCCACACTGCTTCGCCGATGACGACGCTGGCCCGCACCCTGGCCGCGCTCGTCGCCACCATCGCCGCCGCCACCGTCGTCTCGGCCCAGACCGTGATCGTCAAGGACGCCCCGGCCGGCGGCACCGTTGACATCGTCGTCAACAACACCGTCGTCGCGAGCGACACCGCCAACGCCAACGGCCGCCTGACCCTCGTCGTGCCTGGCGCGAATCGCGCCGACATGGACGCGCTGATCGCCGTCGACAGCTGCGGCACCAGGCGCCGCATCGTGTTCACGCAGCCCAGCGTCACGGCTGCCGCGCCCGATGCCGCCTGCGTGCGCCGCGAGATCGCCGGCCTGTTCGTCGTGCGGCCCGTCAGTACCATCGTGTTCAACGTCGAAGGAGCGCATCCCCGCCTGCTCCTGCGCCAGGGCCCCTTCAATCCCGACGCGCCCCCCAAGACGTGGGCCGCCGTGCCAGGCGGCCTGATGATCTCGGCGAGCACCGGCTTCGGGACGTTCGGGAACGTCGGCCTCGTCCAGTGCGGCAGCGTCACCGACTGCTCGGCCGACGACACCGGCTTCTCGCTCGGGGCCGGCGCCGAGTTCTGGTTCGCGCGCTACTTCGCCGTCGAGGTCGGCTACCTGAAACCCGCCGTGGCCAACTGGGAAGGCGCCGGGTCGGGTTTCAGCTTTTCGGGCGAACAGGACGTGCGCCTGTTCACCGGCGGCGCAAAGGTCGGCCTGCCGACCGGGCCCGTTCGCGTCTTCGCGCGGGGCGGCGTGAACAAGCACCGCGGCCTGTCGACCCTTTCGCAGAAGATCGACGACACGACGATCACGGTCGATGCCGTCACGACGACGATCACAGGCGGCACGCAGCAGATCCAGCTCGAAACCGAGGGGTACGGCTACTACGTGGGCGCCGGCCTCGAGTTGTGGCTCAACCGGCATGTCGCACCGTTCTTCGGCGCCGACTACCAGAAGATCAAGGGCAGCGACCGCAGCGACGGCGAGGGCCTGATGGACGATCGGCACATCTCGGTCACGCTGGGGATCCGGCTGCGCCTGGGGAAGTGAGGGTGGCGGCCATGCGCGTGAACATTGCGAGGCGGCAGTGTGCCGCGGCGACCTTGGCCGTGGCAGCGCTGCTGTCGATGGCGACGATGGGGTTTGCGCAGGTCACGGCAAAGGTGGCCGCGGGTACACCCCCCTGGACGAAGGGCATCCTCGCCATCAACAGCGAGAACTACTGGCACGCGGTCGAGTGCGGGAAGAAGGGCGGGACGAATCCCGCCTGCGTCTTCTGGGACACCGACATGTGCAAGAACCCCGAGTTCACACTGGTGATGTACACGCCCTACAAGCAGGTCGCGTACACCGTGTGGCAGGCGGTGAGCCAGAAGAAGGAAGCGCCAACGCCGAGCTACCAGGGCGCCCAGAAGCAGCGGATCGTGATCGGGATCACGCCGCTGCACGCGTCGCAGAACCCGATCACCACGGTCAACGTGAAGCGGGGCGGCAAGACCGTGCCCCCGGCCACCCAGCAGGTGGTGAGCGGCGGCGGGTCGTTCTTCTTCGACTACGCGACGTTCGCCGCGACCGCGCCGGTCACCATCGAGATGGTGGGCAAGACCACGACCGTCACCTGCGCGATCGACAAGGCCAACCTGTCGCGCATGCGCTAGTCGGCCGCCCGCCCCGGGCCTGCGCCACCATCGCGCAGGCCCACCACGCCCCCGCCTATTGCACGCCGAGTTCCTTCAACAGGCCGGTCGCGTGCTCGACGTCGTCGAGCAGCCACAGCAGGTAGCGGATGTCGGCGTTCACGTTGCGCGCGATCTCGGGGTTGTAGCCGAAGTCGTTCGCGACGTTCTCCCACACCCGATCGAAGTTCACGCCAACCAGGCGTCCCTTGCCGTCGATCGTCGGGCTACCCGAGTTGCCCCCGGTGGTGTCGGCGGTCGCCAGGAAATCGACCGGCACCTGCCCCATCGTCACATCGCGCCACCGGCTCGCGCGCGCCGACGCGTGCGCGCGTTGCACTGACGCGGGCACGTCGAACGGGTCCTGTCCCGTGTGCTTCTGCATGACGCCATCGAGGGTGGTCTGCGGCAGCGCGACGAGGCCCTCGCGGGGGGTGTAGCCCTCGACGCGGCCGAACGTGACGCGCAGCGACGAGTTCGCGTCGGGCGCCACCGGGCGCCCGGCCTCGGCGATCACGGCCCGCCGCCAGGCCGGCCGCAGGCGCAGCGTGGCGCCAGAGGCGGCATCGCGGCGGGTCTTGAGCCGCAGACGTTCGGCATCGAGGGCGAAGCCGAGCGCCATCAACGGGTCCTTGCGCGCCTGCAGGACGTCTGGCCGCTCGTCGAACATCGCCTTGCGCGTCGCGAGGTCGAACACGCGCGACGCCGCATACAACTGGTCGATGCGGCCATCGAGCGCGGCCGCGTCCGTCGCGCCGGCAAACGCCTCGTCGACCGCCGTGATCCGCTGATCGGCCGGCAGGGCGAGCGCGCGGCGCAGCCACGCGCGCAGCAGGGCCTTGTCGACGGCCTCGATGTAGCGCTTCTGGTCGCGTTCGACCTGGTCGCGCAACCGGGGGATGTCGCGGTCCATGTAGCCGGGTTCGCGCTCGGCGTCGGGCTTGAGCGACTCGCCGGCACGCCGGGCGATCTGCGTGGGCCAGCGCAGGGCGCGCGGGCCGCGGGCGATCACGTCGAGCAGGAAGTCCCGGTCCCACGAGCGCAGGCGCTCGGCGTTGAGGCGCGCGAGCCCCTCGTATCCCTCGATGGCCGACGCGTGCTCGGGTCGTGACGCCACCCACGCCTTGACGCGGGCGTCGGCGGCGCGCTGCTTCTCGACGATGCGGCCGCGGCGCAGGCCGGCGATCTGGCCGTCGGCGTTCTTCCGCGTGTTCTCGAGGCTGCGCAGTTCGTCTTCAACCGCAATCGCCACCGTTGTCGACTGCGCGCCGGCCTGTTCGAGCACGCGGATCCAGTCGGCGTTGAGGTCGCGCACGGCCGGAAACCACTTCTCTTCGCGTTCGGCCATCTCGTCGGCGATGAACGACCGGTACGAGCGGCCCGGGTAGCCGAGCACGGCAACGGCGTCGCCGGGCTTCACACCCTCGGTCGACACGGGGAACCAGTAGCGTGGCGCGTACGGCTGGCCGTTGACATAGGCGCGCAGCAGCGCGAAATCACCCGAGTGCCGCGGCCACATCCAGTTGTCGACCTCGCCGCCGTAGTTCGCCACCATCTCTGGCGGTGCGTAGACGAGCCGCACGTCCGAGATCTCCTCGAACTCGGTGAGCGTGAAGAACAGCCCGCCATCGAACGTGGCGAACTGGCAGCGGGTCTGCGGCTTCGCCTCGCACGCCGCGACGATGGACTTCTCGGCCGCATCGACGGCGCGGAAGCGCGCGACGTCGTCGGCCGACGCCGGGATGGCGGCGAGCACCTCGCGCGTGACATCGCGGAAGGCGCGCGGGACCTGGATGCGATAGGCCTTCGACGCCTTCTCGTCGGCGCGCGTGCGCGCGAGGTAGCCGTCCTTGCCGAGGTTGGCCTGCGGCGTCGAATGCTCCTGCAGGATCGACACGACGCAGTGGTGGTTGGTGACGAGCAGGCCGTCGGCCGAGATGAAGCTTCCGGAACAGCCGGGCAGCTGCACCGCGTTGGCCAGCAGGCCGCCACCGGCCTGCGCGTTCCAGAGCCGGTCGAGCGGCAGCCCGAAGCCCCGGGCCGTGACCCAGGCCTGCCCCTGTTCGAGCACCTGCTGCGGCGTCCACTTGCCTTCGTCGCCGCGAAGCGTCACAGGAATGAGGATTGTCGTCAGGATGATGGCGATGACCGATCGCATCGAAGAACCTCCGCTGCGAAGCCTACCACCTCCACCCTGCTGCCGCGGCGCCGGCTCCCGGGGTGCGTCGGACACCCCGGGAGCGATCGGTCACCGCCGGCGCGGCCACGTCACGCGCGCGCGGCGTCCCAGTCGATGCGGCGCGTCAGCCACATCACCGCCGCCAGCGCCGCAAACACGACCACCGCGCCCACCAGCAGCGCGAGGTCCTCGAGTTGCAGCAGGACGAACAGCACGCCATAGAGCGTCGCGAGCCAGCCGCCGACCACCGCGGCACCGCGGAGGCCGGCGCGCAGGATCGACGAGGCATACCCCGTCACCAGCAGCGTCGTCGCCGACGCCGCCACGACGTAGGCCAGGGCAAACGACAGGTGCTCGGAGATCGACAGCAGCAGCAGGTAGAACACGACCAGGGCCGAGCCCACGAGCACGTACTGCACGGGGTGCAGCCGCAGCGACGCGAGCACCTCCCACAGGAAGAACACGACGAACGTGAGCAGGATGAACAGCACGCCGTACTTCACCGCGCGTTCGGCCTGGCGGTACTGATCGACGGCCTGGACCAGGCCCACCGAGAACTCCGACTCGGCCACCTGCCGCCGGTGCGCATCACGATCGATCGCCCCGCCGACCCACGCCTGCGGGTACCCGCGCGCGAAGTGTGCGACCTGCCACCGCGCCGTCGCGCCGGCCGCGCTGACGTCGCGCGACTCGGGCAGGAAGGCGCCCGTGAAGGCCGGATCGGGCCACGGCGTGCGCAACGTGACCTCGGTCGCGGCGCCCGCCGGCACGAACGCGAGCGCCTCGGTTCCCGCCAGCGTCATGCTGAGCGCAAACGGAATGCCCTGGTCGGCAGCGTCGCCAGTCGCAGGCGCGGCCGTGGCGGCGAGCGGCGTGGCCGCTCGCAATCCGCCGGGCATCAGCGGGCCCGGCTCTGCGCCAGGTTCCAGGACCACACGTGCCTCACCGAACGTCAGGGCGCTCACGGCGCTCACGCCCCGCATGTCGGTGACGCCGACCGACACCCGCGCGCGATCCCAGTGCACGACCGATGGCGTGGCGCCGATGCGCGCGACATCGGGCCGCGCGAAGCGTCCCGTGAACTCGAGCCGGGCGCGGTACACGACCACGCGGAAGATGCTGCGCGCACGCACCTCGGGCGTGACGTCAGCCGCGATCGTCAGCGCCGAGGGCAGGAAGTGCGCCTCGCGGGTCACCGTCTCGACGCCATTGGCGACCTGCCGCACCTCGTCGAACGGCACGGTGAGCACGATGGCCCCCGTGGTCTGCCGGCCGCCCCACATCGCCGACACCTCGCGCGTGACTTCGTCGCGCCGGCCGACGCGCTCTGACACCAGGCCTCCCACCAGCACCAGCGGGATGAGCAGCACCATCGCCACCATGCCGGTGACAAACACCTTGACGACGGGCGAATGCAGCAGTGACGGAACTCCGGGCGTGGTCGACATGCGCGTGACTCCTCGGCCTCTCGGCCCCGCCGCGGGAAGTCGGCTCCCCGCGTCGCGGCCTCGGCTACTCCCGATCACACACGGCGCCGATGGCCCGGTGATGGCCGGATGGTGGCGCGGCCATGGCACATTGCGGCAGAACGAAGGCAACCCCGCCGAGACGACGCCTGGGGTAAAGTGCGAACGCACATGGACGCCACGCGCCCGCGCTCGGTCGCCATCGTCGAAGACGAGGAAGGCATTCGCGACAGCGTGCTGTTCGCGCTCGCCCGCGATGGCCACGCGGGCGTGGGGTATGCCGACGGGACGTCGGCGTGGAGCGACTTCGAGCGCGCGTTGCCAGACCTCGTCGTGCTCGACATCGGCCTGCCGGGCATCGACGGCCTCGACCTGTGCCGCCGCCTGCGGGCCCGGAGCGAGGCGCTGCCGATCATCTTCGTCACCTCGCGCGAAGACGAGTTCGACCGCGTGCTCGGCCTCGAGGTCGGCGCCGACGACTACCTCTGCAAGCCGTTCTCGATGCGCGAGCTGATGGCG
>JAEUQQ010000056.1 GCA_016789685.1 Acidobacteriota bacterium
GTGACCCGCGCACTTCCGGCGAAATTCGACGTATTCGCAATGAGCACGTAGGTGTCCTGATCACCCGCGCCGCCCACCTCGCCGTCGGCAAGCGCCCACTCGACGCCCGTCGTCGTCGCGCCGGCGGTCGCGTGCGCCTCCGACCACGACGAGGCCTCGGGGCCAGGCCACCACATCGCACGCTCGACGATGATGGGCACGCCGTTCTGCGAGGCCACGGTGGTCGAGACGGCGACGTTGTCGAGCGGCACGCCGGTGACCCCCACGAACGTCTCGCGATCCACCCAGATCGTGTAGCGGCTGCTCGGCGCGATGCTGTACTGCTTCGTGAACGTCGTGCCGTCATCGACCAGGAAGGTCGCCTCGACCGTCGCCGTACGCGTGGCATCGGGATTTGCCACGAGCACGAACAAATCGAACATCGGCCCCGTCGCACCCTCGGCGAGGAACCACGACAGGGCGGGATCCGTGACCCCTGCCGCCTCGTGCCCCGCACCGAACACCTGCGCCCCCACGTTGCGGTACATCGCGCGCTCGACGATGAGCGGGACGTTGTTGGTGACCTCGATCACCGCCGAGACGTCCGTGTTGGCGAGCAGCGCCGCGCCATTCCAGCGTTCCTCGTCGACCCAGATGTTCTGGCGGCTGTTGGGCGCGATCGTGTAGGTGCGCTCGAGCGGTGCGCCGCTCGGCAGCAGGTAGCGCACGCGCACCGTCGACGCCTGCGTCAGGCTCGGATTCTGGAAGAGGTAGAACAGCTCGAGGCCGCTGTGCGTCGCGCCTTCGGCCAGGAACCAGCGCGTCGATGGCGCCGAGATCGCCGTCTCGGCGTGCGCGCCGTAGCCGCTGGCGTCCCACGTCATCGTGCGGTCCGCGACGAGAGGCAGGTCGCTTTCGACCATCGTCGAGAACTCGGCCTGCGACATGCCGCTCACGCTCGCCGGGTCGAGCGTCGCACGCGACCGCGCGCCGACCACGAGCCCGGTGGTGACCACCGAACCATCCGTCTTGAGGAACCGCACCCACGCGTGCGCCGGCGACGTCGAGGGATTCAGCAGTGCCACGCGCATATCGAAGAACGTGCTCGTCGCGCCCTCGGCGAAGTAGCGCACGCAACTCGCACATCCGTTCGGATGCGTGCCGTCGACGTACTCCTGCGCGTTGGTGCGGCCGTCCGCATCCGGATCGCCGGTGGCGCCATCAGGGCCGGTGGCCACGTCGATCCGGAGGCCGACCAGCGCCTCCCATGCGTCGGGCAGGCCGTCGCCGTCGGTGTCGTCGGGAGGCGGAATCGCGCCGAACGCGCCGATGCCGAATGACCACGTGCGCGTGACGCCGTTGACCGTCAGGCTCGCCGTGTAGGTGTGGCCGGTCTGCAGCGGTGCGCGCGGAATCAGGACGACCGCGTCGCGCGAGTTCAGCACCGATCGGCCGAGCGACTGCCCGCCCGTGTCGGCCGCGTTGGTGTAGGTCTGCTCGGTGAAGACGCAGTGCTCGAGGGCCGTCGTGCCCTCGCGGAACGACGAGGCCGACACGACGGGCGTCACCGACCCCGTGCCGAACTGCATGATGATCGGCAGTCCCGACGGAGCGGTGTAGCCGGGGCACGAGGTGAGGGGATTGGGGTACTCCGACCCGCCGTACGACCCCACCGGGACACGCTGCCCGTGGCCCGGCCACGCGAACGGAAAGGTGACGCCGGCCGTCGATCCCGATCGGCCGCGGAGCACGTCGAGGGCGGCCGCCATGCCGAAACTGCCGCCGCTCTCGCGGTAGCTGCCGAAGCCCGTCACGGCGAGTCGCGGGTCGATGATGCCGACAGCGTGGAACGGACCGTTCATCCAGAGGTCGATGGCGCTCTCGTCGGTGTAGCCGGTCGAGGATCCTGCCATGACGTTGGAGTTCTGCGCGGCCGTGTGGCCCTCGGGCGTGTAGAACGGCAGGCTCGGGTTCTCGGTGTGCCCGAGCGTGTCGTTCTTGACGGTGTAGATGGCGTGTTTGCGGTCGCCGTCACTCCAGGTGGCGTTCTCGGTGAGCACCGGAAGGCCGGCACTGCGCCGGTAGTTGTTGACGTAGTCGAGCCATGCGGGCTGCGCGACGGCGGCGGGAGCCGTTCCGAGGGCGAGGGCGACGGCGAGGCAGGTCGAGCGCGTGCGCGGCATCATGTCGGCCGTCGCTCAAGCAATCTGCGCACCAGCCCTGAAGTTGCTGATTTCCTCACAGATCTGTCACTGCCTGCCCAGTGCGATGTAAGAACTGTGATCGCACCCGCGCAACCGTCGTTTGCTCCGCCCTTGAGCCGCCCGGTGTCGCTCCAAAGGCCTCTGCGCAGGGGCCGCGACCTGGTCCGCGCGGCCCTCCGCCATCACTGATTACCACGCACCATAGCGTGGTCCGGTGGAGTTCGATGGCCGGTCTCGTGTGGTCTCCAGCCCAGCAATCGTCAGGATGTGTCGTGCAAGAACCAAGAACCGCGCGTACTCTGAGTCTGGCAGGAGGCGAACAGGCCCCTTCGTGTGCGAAACAACATGGTAGGCCGTGTTGAGGCGAGCTTCGAGGATCCACGGCCAAGCATCGCAGCCAGTACAGCGTTCGTCGCCGTAAGGATTCATGCGCCAGAAGGCTTCACTCTCGAAGCCCCGTTGCAGCGCTTCCCACTCGTCATTCGAGACCCATCGCTCCCTGCGGTCAACGACCGACACAGCGGCCGGACCGCTGTTCGCAGGTCGTCGCGATTCCGCCACCATGAGGCGGCGATCTCCGTCCACTGCTGCAATCGTAACGACCACGGGTATGGCGTCCAGCGCTATCAAGCGATATGTCTCGCGAGCGTCTTGCTGGCCGCACCACAGCGGTTGTCCCTCTCCCATGGCGCGCAAGAAGGCCGAAGCCGATCCCCTCGCCTGGTCGTCGGCGCCTGCTTCGCTGGCGAAGACGCCGTTCGGGAAGACCTGCGGACCGCCTTCGTCTGTCGGGCATTCCGATAGGGCGGCGAGCGCTCGGCTTATTGGCGGGAGTTCGACCCGACGAAATGCGCTCCTCACCGTCAGAGCGACGACACTGGATGTCAGGACGGCGGCAGCGAGGACCAGAGAAGTACGGAACCTCATTGGCTAAACTAACCTTCGGGCACGAGAACTGGGCCGAGCTCCAAGGTGCAGGTACCCAGGTGGCGCCGCGCCTGCACTTGACGCTTCTGTTCGCGTCGGGGCCCTGATAGCGCCACATCACTGGCTCAGGGCCGGCGATCGGCGCGGGCGTGAGCCCGACCGTCTGCGTGCCGTCGCCGAGTTGGCCCTGCGCGTTCGCGCCCCACGTCCACACGCTATCGTCTGGCCCACGCCGAGCACCGTGCCGTCGGCCTGCACGAACTGCAGCGAGCGCGCCCCGCTGGCGTCCTCCGTCTGCACGACGAGATCCGGCACCGCGGGGGCGACGCGCTGCAGGGGGAGCCAGTCCGAGATGGTGCCCCCACTCGGCGCGTCGAGCTGCCACAGGGGCGTCCCCGTCGGCAGCTCGGCGGCGGCCAGTACCGTCACGGTTGCCTCAGCGGTCCGCGTCGCGACGGTGGCCGTCACCGTCGCCGTGCCCGCGCCGACGGCCGTCAGTGTGCCGGCCGCGGCGTCGATCGTGACGACATCGGTGTCGCTGCTTGTCCACGTCACGTCGACGGCGTCTTCCACGGTGAACGCGTTCGTCGCCTGCAGCCCCGACACCTGCCCCACCAGCAGCGTGCGCTGATCGGGCGTGATGCGCAACGTCGTCGGCGTGCCGGTGCGCGTGACCATCACGCCCGCCGACGCCTGGCCGCCGGCGACGTCGAGCGCGTGGACGACGACCGCGGTGCGCCCCGGCGGCAGCAGCACGTGGCAACTCCACGCATCGGCCTCCCGCGTCGCCGCGATTGACCCTTCGCTCAGCGCTTCCGCCTCTCGCCGATGAAGAGCGGGCGCCCTTCGAACGGTTCGCATTTCATCCAGTACTGCGTGACCGGCTCCGAGCGCGTCTCGAAGTCGACCACCCAGTCCCCGGTGTTGTCGTCAAAGGTCACCCATGTGACGTCCAGAGGTCCAAGGACATCAGCTATGCCCTCGATTCTGAGCTGCACCGCGCTCCGGAATGCCTCCTTGGCGTGGGGCCCGTACTTCGCGCCTGCCCTCGTGAAGGCCGCCGCCACGGCGGCCAGTCGATCCTCGCCGCGCGCAGTGTCTCTGATCTTCCCGGCTCTGGCCGACAACTCGTCCACGAGCGGCCCGGTGAACACAATGCTCAGCCGTGGTGGGTCGGGCCTGGAAGGCCGCTCCGAAGGCGTGACGAACTGCACATGGGCGCGAAGCATGCGCTCGGCGAAGAGGGGTTCCCACGCTGGTCGCACTCCGTTGCCTCGCTCTGGCCCCGGTGGTGGTGACCAGACATCACCGACCACCCACGTCGCCACGTCGTCGCGCACCGGGGTGTCGAGGCGCCAGGCACTGACGAAGCGCAACTCGGTATTCAGACCCCGAAGTTCGGGATAGGCGCCGACAATGAGGCGCCGCGCGGTCTCTCGCGCCTCCTGAATCGTTGCGGGAACAGCAGCGAGTAGAGCGTCGCTGAGGACGACGCTCAGCCCGCCAACGAAGCCAAGACAGAGGAGATAGCGCAGGCGGTTACTGTGGCGCCTTGACCAGGATCTCATTCGGGTTGCCTCCAACCGACCGCAGGCGCAATGGGGCGCACGGCGGCCGCAAACCAGTGTTCGGATCTGGTGGGAGCGCCAGACACTCAGCGTAAATGCCTGCGAGATAGGCATTCGCGTCCGCAACGGCATCCGCGATGCTCCTGTGCGCTTGGGCGATTGAAGCGAGCATCGTCCTCCAGCCCAACCAAGCCATCCAGAGACTCGTGTCTTCCGCGTTCTCGTTCACAACGATGACTGGGCCGGGGCCTGTCCGCGGTCCCTCGATGAAGGACAGCAGTTCCGCGCCCGGCTTGCACACGCCAAGGAAGAGCAGTCGGGCATCCGTGTAGATCTTCGGTCCCCAAACGGCAAACTGGGATTGGTAATCGTAATTTCCGCCGCGCCGAGTGTTCACGACGCCGCTCACCGGCAAGGGCCCCTTGATGAGGTCCATGTCGTAGAACATCAGGCCCACGGCTTCCATGACGCCACTCAGGGCGTCGGACTCCACGCTATGCCCCAGGAAGGCGACCGCGTGTATGCCATTCCCGATGGCTCGCTCGAGCGACACCTCGTGCGACTGCAGGTACGCGCCCGCCGCGGTGTGGAACGCGTGCAGTTTGGCTTTGTCAGCGCTCCAAACATCGGCGGCGACGCCGCGCCCGACCCTCGTCCCGCCGACCCTGGTCATGCCCAAGGCAGCGGGGACGTCGTCTTCCAGCTCACTCGAGAGGTAAGACTCAACCGTTGCAGGGTCATCCTCCGGCCTTCGCCGGAGGTCCTCCACCGGCGCCAGTGTGAAGAACCTGGTCATTTCCGGAGCCGCGGTGCGGTGCCGACTCCCACCCGCGGCCTGATATGCATACAGGGGCGGTCCCAACGCGGTCCCCTGCGACACGCTGACGGAGGCCCCATCGCCGCCGATCCATGTCCCGTTGGAACAGTAGACGGCACGCTCCGGCAATGCCGTTCGTTCGACCTCGACGCCTGCACTGTTGACGACGGCGTCGCCTTGCTCGTCTCGCACAACGACGCTGCCATAGGCACCGGCGGCCAAGGCGGCCGTCGCGGCACGTGTCCATTGCGGTGTGGCGGTCGCCGCGTCGAACGCCGTTACTGACAGGCCGTCGGCCGCGTAGACGACGCCGTCTTCCCCCGCGAGCGTCGGCGTGACCGCCGTCGGCACGATGTCGCCGCGCACCCCCGCGGCATCGACGTAGGTGCGCTGTAACTGCCACTCGTCGTCGCCGGCATCGCGCACCGAGAAGGTCACCACGACGCCCCCGGCGGAATCCGGCAACACGGTGCCGCCGCCCGTCTCCTCGCCGCTGGCCTGAAACTGAAAGGTGATGCCGTCACGCTGCCACGTGGCCGCGGAGGTTCGTACGTGGGTCCAGGTGGGCGGGCCGTCGGGCGCGACCGACAGCACGGAGAGGGTGTGCCGCACCACGCGGCGCGCTCCGTGCGGGTCGTCCGGCACACAGGGCGCGCGGAACCAGGATTCCTCCTCGTGCGCGTGCACCAGCAGGCGCACGCGACCGTGGGCATCGACGATCGGCGTGTCGCCGCT
>JAEUQQ010000091.1 GCA_016789685.1 Acidobacteriota bacterium
GTTCTTCTTCGGCAACCTCGACTGGGGCCGCAAGGACACGCCGTCGGGCTTCTCGGTGGACGGCAGCTCGGGCCAGGCGTTCGGGCGGCAGGAGGAGATCCAGCGCGCGCTGAACGTGCTGCAGAGCCGCTACGGGTACAACCCCGGCGGCCTCGAGGAGTTCATCCGCGAAACGAACAACAACAAGGTGTTCGTGCGCAGCGACATCAACCTGGGGCGGACGCAGCTGACCGTGCGGCACAACTACGTCGACGCCATCAACGACGTGCTGTTCCCGAGCATCACGCTCTACAAGTTCGCCGACCAGAACTACCGGTTCAACAGCAAGACCAACTCGACGGTCATGCAGCTCAACAGCGCGATCGGGTCGATGGTCAACGAGTTCCGCGTGAGCTACCAGCGGATTCGCGACGTGCGCGCCACCGACACGCGGTTCCCGCAGGTGACGATCCGTCTCACGGGCGGCGGCAGCTTCCGCTTCGGCACCGAGCAGTTCTCGGCCGCCAACGAGCTCGACCAGGACATCATCGAGGTGCACGACGACCTCACGTTCGTGCGCGGGAAGCACACCTTCACCGTCGGCACGCACAACGAGTTCTTCAAGTTCCGGAACCTGTTCATCCGCGACAACTTCGGCACCTACGAGTTCGCCAACGTCTCGCAGTTCGAGGCCGGCATCGCCCAGGCCTACGACTACAGCTTCTCGGCGACGTCCGACCCGAAGAACGCGGCGCGGTTCTGGGTCTACCAGTTCGGCTTCTACGCGGGCGACCAGTGGCGCATCAAGCCCAACTTCACGGTCACCTACGGCGTGCGGCTCGACTTCCCGCGCTTCCCCGACACGCCGACGGCCAACCCCGTGGTCGAACAGCTCTACGGCCAGAGCACCGACGTGGCCCCGAGCCCGCAGACCTGGTCGCCGCGCGCCGGCTTCAACTGGGACCTGAGCAAGGGCGCGACGCGCCAGCAGGTGCGCGGCGGCGTCGGCATCTTCGGCGGGCGCACGCCCTACGTGTGGCTGTCGAACCAGTACACCAACACGGGGATCGAGTTCACGCGCGTGAACCGCTCGTTCAACACGGCCAACCAGATCGCGTTCGTGCCGAACCCCGATGCGCAGCCGACCAACGTCGGGTCGGCCGCCACCAACGAGATCAACATCGTCGATCCCGACTACAGCTACCCGAAGCTGATCCGCGGCAACGTCGGCTACGACCGGTCGCTCGGCTTCCTCGGCTTCGTCGGCAGCGTCGAGTTCCTGTTCTCGAAGGTGATCAAGGACATCGGATACCAGAACCTCAACCTGGCGCAGTCGGGCACGCGTCCCGACGGACGTCCCGTGTACTCGCGCGTGAACGCGACCTACAGCGACGTGGTCTACCTCACGAACGCCGACGAGGGCGACTCGATGAACGTCGCCGTGAAGCTTGAGCGGCCGTTCCGCAACCGCTGGTTCGGCAGCGCGTCGTACATGTATGGCAGGTCCAAGACCGTCAACGACGGCGGTTCGAGCCAGGCGCGATCGAACTGGATCAACAACTGGTTCGGCAACTTCGACCTCAACAACCCGCCGGCCGGCATCTCGAACTTCGATCCGGGCCACCGCGTCAACCTCGCGGCCTCGTACCAGATCCCGCTGGGCAAGACGACGGCGACGCTGTCGATGTACTACAACGGCCAGACGGGCCGGCCGTACGCGTACCGGTACTTCAACGACGTCAACGGTGACGCCGGCTCGACGAACGACCTCGCGTACATCCCATCGAGCGCGACGGACGTGGTCTTCCGCAACGGGTCGTACGACCAGTTGATGGCGTTCATCCTCGACGGCGACTGCAACGACCTGTCGACCGGCGCCATCAACGATCGCAACATCTGCCGGAGCCCGTGGACGAACAACGTCGACTTCCGCGCGGCGTTCGACGTGAAGGTCGGCCGCTACAAGGGCGAGGTGACGTTCGACCTGCTCAACCTGACCAACCTGATCGACAAGAAGAACGGGCAGATCGACTACGCCAGCTTCAACGGCCTGGCGATTGCCAGCGCGGCGGTCGATGCCGCGACGGGCAAGTGGGCGTACACGCTGAGCAACGAAGTGCTCGGCACGGTGGCGCGCTACAACCGCGACGACCTCCGCTCGCGGTGGCAGGGCCAGGTGGGGTTCCGCCTGCGCTTCTGAGGCGCGGTGGGCATCGGGGCGCGCCGGCCGGGCGCGCCCAGGTCACGGAAGCGGGCAGGGCACTCCGGTGCGCCTGCCCGTTTTTCTGTACGCCGCGTCGCCTGAGGCGGGTGGGGGCGGCCCACTCCGGAATCGGCGCCCGGCAAGTCTCCCCATGGGATGACTTCATCGAATTCTTGCGAGGATCGTTCAGGATCGGGGCACTCCTCCGGCGAGGAGACGGGGCGCCGGCCCCGGCGCCACGCCCGCGGCGCGCGGGCGAAGAGGGGCGGAGGGCCACGTCGAAGCCGCGAACGGGTGTCGCGGCGAGCCAGAGGGCCA
>JAEUQQ010000096.1 GCA_016789685.1 Acidobacteriota bacterium
CCCCAGATGAGGGTGTCGCCCCAGATGAGGGTGTCGCCCCAGATGAGGGTGTCACCCCAGATGAGGGTGTCGCCCCAGATGAGGGTGTTGGCGTCTGACGTGCTCGAGGCCTTGGCGTTGTAGGCAATCCCCGAAGGCTTCACCGGCTCGCCCGCAATCATCGTCTCGGGCAACTGCTTCGCCTGCCGGCCCGCCAGCAGCGTCGCCGCCAGGGCGTTCACTTCGCCCGCGCCCTGCTCGATCAGGCCGGCACCCGCGACCTTGCTCGACGTCACCTGCAGGCCCCACTTCACCTGGTGCGGACGCAGCCGCGGGTTGGCCTCGAGCATCAGCGCCGCCACGCCCGACACCACCGCCGCCGACTGGCTCGTTCCCGACAGGTTCATGTACGCCCCGCCATTCGGCCCCTCGACCACCAGCGCCGGATAGCTCTGGTAGACCAACGAGCCGGCCGACGAGGTCGACACGATCTTGTTGCCGGGCGCCACGACGTCGGGCTTCAGCAGGGCGTCCTTGTACGTCGGGCCGCGCGAGCTGTAGGTCGCCATCACGTCGTCAGACCGCTGCGCCGTGCCCTTCGCGTTGACCGCACCCACGGTCAGCGCCGACGGCGCCGTCCCCGGCGACGTCACGGCGCCCACCACCGGACGCCCGTCCGCCGTCTTGCCCATGTTGCCGGCCGAGGTCACCACCACGAGCCCGGCACCGACGGCCCGCTCGACGGCCAGCGCCAGCGGATCGTCGTAGGCCGAGGTCGTCGCGGCATGCCCGAGCGACAGGTTCACGATCCGCAGGGCATACAGCTTCCGGTACTTGATCGCCCAGTCGATGGCGGCAATCACGTCGCTGGTCTTGCCCGTGCCCTCGCCATCGAGCACGCGCAGCGAGACGAGGTGCGCGTCGGGCGCGATGCCCTTCGTGCCGCCCTTGCCGGTGATGATGCCCGCCAGGTGCGTGCCGTGCCCGAAGGCATCGCCACACCGCGACACGCGCGTCACGAAGTCGACGCACGCCACGACGCTGCCGCGCAGGTCGGCATGCGGCGCCACGCCCGAGTCGATGAGCGCGATGCCCACCAGCCGGCCGGTCATCGAGCCGATGCCGCGCAGGCCCGCCCGCACCTGGTCGGCCCCCACGGCTTCGGCGGTCACCATCGACGAGGCGGTCACCACGTCGTCGTTGGCAATGGTGGCGACGTCGGTGTCGGCCGCGAGCGCAGCGAGCTGCTCGCGCGTGGCCGTGAACACGGCGGCGCCGTTGAGGCGCTTGCCGATCGCCACGCCATGACGACGGGCGATGCGGTCGAGCTGAGCGTCGGTCCCGGGCACGATGACCGTGGCGACGCCCGATCCGTTCTTCACGAAGTGATCGACGTTCGACGCGAGACGGGCGCGATGCGGACCTGCGGCCGCGAGCTGCGAGAACAGGACGATGGCGATGAGGGCGAGTGCCAGGACGCGGACCGCGACGACCGTGCGATGCGAGACCTGGACGTGGACGAGCGGGGGTTCGTACGTGGACATGAGTCTCATTCAGGGGCAGGGGGGGTGCCATTACCCACGCGCGAACATTGCACGACGCGAGCCATCGACTCGGCCACGGAGCGGACGAAATTCCGACAGCAGGGCGACAAGCTGATTCGAAGGATTCCCTAAAGATCCGGAGCAAGGTGCCGATGAATCGTCTGCCCGCCTTCTCGGTCACCCATTACAGCAGAGGCTCGAATTCCGGCCGGTGCGGCCAGTGGATTGGCCGGTGGTGTGCCTGCGGCCGAGGTGTCGCGACGCGCCAGACGCACCAGGCGATCGCCGACGAATGGCACCCGGCAGGCTGTCTTCTTTTTGAGGAGTCGAACTTCGGCACGGCCGAATCGTGGGCCGCGGCTGGTCACGCTCTTGCTGGCGCGAGCCGCCACCCTCCAGCGCCACCTGAACGGCAACGCCCCGGCCGTTCCCGCGCCGGGGCGTCTGCTTCCTACCTGGTCTGTGAGCCGCGAGGGCCCGTCAGAACGATCCGAACGTGCCCGTGTCGCCGAACGGGATGGCCTGCTCGGCTGCGCTGCGCGCCGGTGTCGTCGCGCCGCCACCGCGGCGACGCGCGTGGCGGCGGATGCCCGGGGCCTACTTGCGCTTCATCACCTTGGTCAGCGACACGGGCTGGATGCCGTAGTTCTCGAGTTCGATCTGCCCGGTCTTCTTGTTGAGGGTGATCCTGGTCATGATCGACGCGCGGCCCTCGCCCTCCCCATTCCGGTCGAGGTGCAGTTCGATCAGCGTGAACGGATAGTCCATCGTTCGCCCGTTGTTGCGGACCTCGCGGAAGCTCATCCGGCGATCGGTGAGCAGGTAGATGCGGCGTCCGCCCTCCTCGTCCTGGAACTGCGTGGCGAAGCGCAGGTCCCAGCCGGTGCTCTGCGGGCTGCGGATGTAGCCGACGCGCTTCGTGTCGCGCAGGGCGTCGAGGAGCTTCTCGGGCCCCTTGTCGGCAAACGCCTGCTGCAGCGCCGCTTCTTCGGCCTTCGACGACCAGCGCTCGATGACGATGTCGACGGTGCCAGCGCCGCTGCCGATGCCCGACATGTTGACGGTAAAGGCGGTGAAGGCCTCGGCGGGCTGGTTGGTCTGCGCCGCGGCGTGCGGCGGCGCGGCGACGAGGGCGAGTGCGGCCAGGGCGAGCGCGGGGATGGTGCTGGACATGTACACGTTCCTCCGGGACTGAGTGCCCCCACTGAGACGACGCGACCGGCGTGCGGGTCCCGGGCATTACAGCACGCGGGCACGCGGGAGCGCGACGCGCAGAGTGCCCGCCGTGGGCAGTCGGGCGCGAGCGGCCGGCGGCGGTACCCATTCGTGCGTGCCCGGCGACGGCTGGTGTGGGCCAGGCGTCCACTCGCCTGATTTCGCCGGGGGCGGCGGCGCCGCCTGGCCGACACTGGCGGCCGCCGACGGCGCCACGGCGGGGTGCGGGCGGCAAGAGGCTACGATGTTTCCCGTGTCGATGGCGAGTGCGGCCGATCTCGTGAACCTGGTCGGCTTTGCGACCGGGGCGACGCTCTACGCGATGCTGCTGTCGCTCGTGCTGCAGTCGGCGCGCGCCGAGGGGCGGGCGGCCGATCCGCTGTGGCTGGTGACGGCGGCGCTGGGGCTGACGTGGAACGTCGGCGAGCTGGCGGCGTTTGGCGCGGTGCGGGTGGGAATCCCGGCGGTGGCGCCGCTGGTGGGGGCCGTGTCGTTCTCGGCGCTGGGACTGCTGGCGGCGGTGGTGGTGCATGCCGTGACGCGCACGTTGCGGCGCGGCGCGTGGCTGGCGCGCGCGGCCTATGCCGCCGGCGCGGGCGCGACCCTCCTGCACCTGCACGGCGCGCTGACGGGCGCCGCGTCGTCGTCGGCGCTGGCGTTTGCGCTGCTGACGCTGTGCGTGAGCGCGATCAGCGTGCCGCTGGTGCTGCTGACGCGCGTGCAGCCCAACGGACGGCGGGCGCTGTGGATCCTGGCGCTGCTGCTGTTTGCGGTGTCGGCGAGCCACCTCGGACGCAGCGACGCGGCGCACCAGCGCTGGCTCGTCGAACTCGCGGGGCACCACGCGGCGACGCCGCTGGCGTTCGCCATCCTCTACCACGACTACCGGTTTGCGCTGGCCGATCGGTTCCTCGTGCGCGCGCTCACGCTGCTGGCGCTGGTCGTCCTGGCGCTGACGGGGTACTGGGCGGCGGTGGCGCTGCCGCCGGGGCCGCCCGCGGTGGGTGCGCTGCTGGCGCTGTGGGTGGCCACGGCGCTGGTGTCGCCGTGGCTGCAGCGGCGGCTGCGCCGCTTTGTCGATGCGGTGCTGCTCGGCCGGCCCGACTACTCGCGCGTGCGCGAGGCGCTCGCGCAGGCGGTGGTGGCGCCCGAGTCGGATGCGGCGGTGCTCGACGCGGTGACGGGCGTGCTGGCGCAGGCGCTGGGTACCGGCGCGGTGACGTGGACGCGCGGGCCAGCCGAGGGCGGCACCGACGCCGTCGCCCTGCGCAGCGAGGTGCACACGGCCGGGGGCGCTGGCTATGCGATCGTCGTCGGGCCGCTGGGCGCCGGGCGCCGGCTGCTCTCGGACGATGCGGCGCTGGTGCAGCACGCGGCGGCGGTGGCCGGCCGCCGCATCGACGCCATCCACCTGACCAACGAGCGCGTCGATCGGCGGCTGCGCGACGAGGAGCTGCTGACGCTGGCGGCCGAGGCCGAGGTGCGGGCGCTGCGCGCGCAGATCAACCCGCACTTCCTCTTCAACGCGCTGACGACGATCGGTTACCTGATCGGGACGTCGCCGGGGCGGGCGCTCGAGACGCTGATGCAGCTGACGGCGCTGTTGCGGGGCGTGCTGCGGTCTGAGGGCGAGTTCACGACGCTGGGCCGCGAGATCGAGCTGGTCGAGCACTACCTCGAGATCGAGCGGGCGCGGTTCGAGGAGCGGCTGCGCGTGGCGATCGACGTGCCCGCGGCGCTGCGCGCGCTGCCCGTGCCGCCGCTCATCGTGCAGCCGCTGGTCGAAAACGCGGTGAAGCACGGCATCGCGACGTGCCGCGCGGGCGGCGAGGTGGCCATCCGCGCGTGGATCGAGGACGGCGCGCGGCTGCGCGTCGAGGTGCGGAACACGGGCACGCCGCTGCCCGGGGCCTGGGCACGCGACGAGACCTCGGTGGGCCTGCACAACGTCGAGCGGCGGCTGGCGGCGCACTATGGCGAGGCGGCGGCGTGCACGCTGACGCGCGACGCGGATGCGGCGACGGTGGCGCGCATCCACATCCCGGTGGGAGGCGGCGCGTGGGCGCCGCGCGAGATCGATGACCCAGTCACTGCGCATCCTGCTGGCCGACGATGAGCGGCCGGCGCGGCGCTTCCTCGGCGACCTGCTGGCGTCGTGTCCCGATGTCGAGGTCGTCGGCGAGGCGGCCACGGGACGCGAGGCGCTCGCGCTGATCGGGGCGCTCGAGCCCGACCTCGTGCTGCTCGACATCCAGATGCCCGACCTGGGTGGCCTCGACGTGGTGGCGATGCTCGACGTGGCGACGGCGCCGCA
>JAEUQQ010000103.1 GCA_016789685.1 Acidobacteriota bacterium
CTCGGCGTCGACCGACACGACCTTGAGATTCCGCACCGTCACGCGATCCGAGCCCATGTGGCCGGCCGCGCGCATGCCCTTCACGACACGCGAGGGATACGAGCTCGCCCCGATCGAGCCGGGCGCCCGGTGGAACATCGACCCGTGCGTCGCCGCGCCACCCGCGAAGTTGTGGCGCTTGACCACACCCTGGAAGCCGTGGCCCTTGCTCGTCCCGATCACGTCGACGTACTCGCCCGCGTTGAACACGCCCGACACGAGCACCTGCTCGCCCGCCGCCGGTGCCGTCGCGCCCTTGGCCACCTTGACCTCGCGACGCTGGCGCGTCGGCGGCACGCCCGCCTTCTTGAAGTGACCCGCCGTGGGCTTGTTGGCCTTGAGCGGTGTCTCTTCGACGAGGCCGATCTGCACGGCTTCGTAGCCGTCGCGCTCGACCTGCTTGGCCTGCACCACCACGCACGGGCCAGCCTTGATCACGGTGACCGGCGTCACGACGCCGTCGGCGCCGAACACCTGGGTCATCCCGACCTTCTTGCCAATGATTCCAGTGACCATCGTTTCATCCCGTAGCGGGCCTGCTTGCGCAGTCCCGGGCTACTTGTGATCCTTGCCGAAGGCCTTGATCTCGACATCGACCCCGGCGGGCAGGTCGAGCTTCATCAACGCGTCGACCGTCTGCGGCGTCGGCTCGAAGATGTCGATCAGGCGCTTGTGCGTCCGAATCTCGAACTGCTCGCGCGACTTCTTGTCGACGTGCGGCGAACGGTTGACCGTCCACTTGTTGATCTCGGTGGGTAGCGGCACCGGCCCCGCAATGCGTGCGCCCGTCCGCGTCGCGGTGTCGACGATTTCGGTCGTCGACGTGTCGAGCACGCGGCTGTCGTACGCCTTGAGGCGGATGCGAATCTTGTCGCTGAACATCGTGGACATGGGCTCTCTCGCGCACGCGCTCCCGTCAGGGAAACGCGGCTACTTCCCCTGCACCCGAGCGATGACTTCCTCGCTCACGTGCGATGGCGCCTGTTCGTACCGATCGAAGTGCATCGAGTAGGTCGCCCGGCCCTGGGTCTTCGACCGCAGGTCGGTGGCATACCCGAACATCTCCGACAGGGGCACACGCGCCGTAATAATCTGCGACCCGCCGCGCGCGTCCATCTGCTGAATCCGGCCGCGCCGGCTGTTGAGGTCGCCCATCACGTCGCCCATGTATTCCTCGGGCACGACGACCTCGACCCGCATCACGGGCTCGAGCAACGCGGGCGCCGCCTTGTGCGCCGCGTCCTTGAACGCCATCGACCCGGCCACCTTGAACGCCATCTCGTTCGAGTCGACGTCGTGGTACGAGCCGTCGTAGAGCTCGACGCGCAGGTCGTCGACCGGGTACCCGGCCAGCACGCCCGTCGTCATGGCTTCCTTGATGCCTTCTTCGATCGGCTTGATGAACTCGCGCGGAATCACGCCACCGACGATGCCGTTGACGAACTCGAATCCGCCGCCGGGTTCCCCGGGCGCGAGATGGATCTTCGCGTGCCCGTACTGGCCGCGGCCGCCCGTCTGCTTGATGTAGCGGCCCTCGCCGTCGGCCGGCCGCGTCAGCGTTTCCTTGTAGGCGACCTGCGGCTTGCCGACGCTCGCCTCGACGTTGAACTCACGCTTCAGGCGGTCGACGATGATCTCGAGGTGCAGTTCGCCCATGCCGTGGATGACGACCTGGCCCGTGTCGGGATCGCTCTTCACACGGAACGTCGGGTCTTCCGACATCAGCTTCTGCAGGCCCTGCGACAGCTTCTCCTGGTCGGCCTTCGTCTTCGGCTCGATGGCCAGCGAGATCACCGGCTCCGGGAAGTCCATCGCCTCGAGGATGACCGGGTTCTTCTCGTCGCAGACCGTGTCGCCCGTCGTCACGCTGCGCAGGCCCACCGCCGCGGCGATGTCGCCCGCGTAGACTTCCTTGATCTCCTCGCGCTTGTTCGCGTGCATCTGGAGGAGACGGCCGACGCGCTCGCTCTTGCCCTTGGTCGCGTTGTAGACCGTCGAGCCCGACGTCATCACGCCCGAGTAGACGCGGATGAACGTCAGCTGCCCGACGAACGGGTCGGTCATGATCTTGAACGCCAGCGCCGAGAACGGGGCCTTGTCGTCGGCCGGCCGCTCGAGCTTGACCTCTTCGGCCTTGCGCGGGTCGATGCCCTCGATCGAGGGAATGTCGAGCGGCGACGGCAGGAAGTCGACGACCGCGTCGAGCAGCGGCTGGACGCCCTTGTTCTTGAACGCCGTGCCGCACACCACCGGCACGAACGCGGCCTTCTCGTCGCGCACCGAGGCGATGCACCGCTGGCGGATGGCCGCCTTGATGTCGGCCTCGCTGATCGGCTCGCCGGCCAGGTAGTGCTCGAGGATCGTGTCGTTGACCTCGGAGCACTTCTCGATCAGCTTCTCGCGGTACTCGTGGGCGATCTCCTGCATGTCGGCCGGAATCTCGCCGACGATGTACTCCGCGCCCATCGTCTCGTCGCGGTAGGTAATCGACTTCATCTGGATGAGGTCGACCACGCCGACGAAGTTGCTCTCGCTGCCGATCGGCAGCTGGATCGCGACGGGGTTGCCCTGCAGCTTCGACTCGATCTGGCTCAGCGTCCGGTAGAAGTCGGCGCCGATGCGGTCCATCTTGTTGACGAAGCAGATGCGGGGCACCTGGTACTTGTCGGCCTGGCGCCACACCGTCTCGGACTGCGGCTCGACCCCGGCAACGGAGTCGAACACGGCGACCGCGCCGTCGAGGACGCGCAGCGAGCGCTCGACCTCGGCGGTGAAGTCGACGTGGCCCGGCGTGTCGATGATGTTCACCCGGATGTCGCGCCAGAAGCAGGTCGTCGCGGCCGACGTGATCGTGATGCCGCGCTCCTGTTCCTGCTCCATCCAGTCCATCACCGCGGTGCCTTCATGCACCTCACCAATCTTGTAGGTGACGCCGGTGTAGAACAGGATGCGCTCGGTCGTGGTGGTCTTCCCGGCATCGATGTGGGCCATGATGCCGATGTTCCGCGTCCGGGCGAGTGGTGTCTGTCTAGGCATGACTTACCAGCGATAGTGCGCAAAGGCCTTGTTCGCTTCGGCCATGCGGTGCGTGTCT
Source organism: Acidobacteriota bacterium (assembly GCA_016789685.1). Taxonomy (GTDB): domain Bacteria; phylum Acidobacteriota; class Vicinamibacteria; order Vicinamibacterales; family JAFNAJ01; genus JAEUQQ01. The sequence goes on from JAEUQQ010000103.1 coordinate 3,134, forward strand.
TCGCGCTTCTTGACGGCGCCACCACGCATGTTCGACGCGTCCATCAGCTCGTTGGCCAGCTTCTCTTCCATCGTCTTGCCGTCGCCGCGCGTGCGCGCATAGCTGACGACCCAGCGGATGGCCAGCGACAGCCGGCGGTTCTGGTTGACCTCGATCGGCACCTGGTAATTGGAGCCGCCGACCCGGCGCGACTTCACCTCGAGGGTGGGCTTCGCGTTCTCGATCGCCTTCTTGAAGACCTTGAGGGGATCGTCGCCCGTCTTGTCCTTGATGATGTCGAAGCTCGTGTAGAGGATGCTCTCGGCCGTGCTCTTCTTGCCGTCGTACATCACCGTGTTGATGAACTTGGTGACCAACTGGCTCTGATAGAGCGGATCCGGGAGCAGTTCGCGCTTGGCGATTTCACGACGACGCGGCATGGCTCTCGTTCCTTACTGCTTCGGGCGCTTCGCGCCGTACTTCGATCGGCTCTGCTTGCGGCCGTTGACGCCCGTCGCGTCGAGCGTGCCGCGCACCACGTGGTAACGCACACCCGGCAGGTCCTTCACGCGGCCCCCGCGGATGAGCACCAGCGAGTGCTCCTGCAGGTTGTGGCCCACGCCGGGAATGTAGGTCGTGACCTCGATGTGGTTCGTCAAGCGCACGCGGGCCACCTTGCGCAGGGCCGAGTTCGGCTTCTTGGGTGTCTGCGTGAACACGCGCACGCACACGCCCCGCTTCTGCGGGCTTTCCTGCAGCGCCGGGCTCTTGGTCTTGTAACGGACCTTGTCGCGGCCCTTGCGAACGAGCTGACTAATCGTCGGCACGGCGACTCCACCAGTCATCACGCTGCACTAGAGCGCGATGCATCACCGAGACACAGCACCACGCTGTCGCCCCGGACCATCTGACATGCCCCAGCCGCGGCCTTCCAGCCACCTGCCAGGTGTCCCCGGCCTTGAAGCGCTCGTCGCGCCTGGCACCAGAGACCGTGACCCCTATTTCGAGTGTGTCTTCGTGACTCGCCCCCTCGGGGCGGTCACAGGGAAGGCGCGAACGACCATCGTCGTCCGCACTTTCTCGTGCGGCGGAAGCAGATAGGGTGTCCTGCTCCCGGCAAAACCCGCTGAGTGTAGCAAAGATCCCTACACCGGCGCAACTCGATGGCGCAAGATCACTTACGGGCACCGCTTGGCAGCACCAAGGGATCCGCGCGGACCGACGAGAGTAGCACGACCGCAAACAGGATCGCAAACTTTCTTCCGGGCTCCACCCACGAGCCAGCCCCGCCACGCACGAGGCACCTTGCCCGGCGACCCAGTCTCGGTCACAATGACCGGGTTTCGGCCAGCTCCCCATGGACGACGCCCGGCATCCCCCTGCCCGCTCCCCCGCCGTCCCCGACCTGTTCAGCCAGGTCTACGACGAGTTGCGTCGCGTGGCCGCCCATGCCCTCAGGCAGGAGCGCAGCAACCACACCCTCCAGCCCACCGCCCTCGTCCACGAGGCGTTCCTCAAGCTCGCCAAGACCGAGGCGCTCGCCGTGCTCAGCCGCGCCCACGTCTTCGCGCTCGCCGCGCAGGCCATGCGCCGCATCCTGGTCGACCACGCCCGCACCTATCGCGCCCAGAAACGCGGCAACGCCATGCGGATCCCCATCGACGACATCGACGCCCCCATGCCCGCCCCGGACGTCGACCTCCTGGCCCTCGACGACGCCCTCTCCACCCTGGCCGGCTTCGACCCGCGCCAGGCCCAGATCGTCGAACTCCGCTTCTTCGGCGGACTCACGGTCGAGGAAGCAGCCGAGGTCATCGGCATGTCGCCGCGCACCGTGAAACGCGAATGGCAGATGGCGCGTGCCTGGCTCAAGCGCGAAATGGCCCGCCCAGGCGACTCGGCTCCCTGAAAATTTCCGCGCCATTCGGGCGCAATTGGGGTCTGACCCGATTTGGCGGAAATCCGGCCCACGAACGCCCCATTTCGTGACCGGGTGTTTCCGTCGGCGTGAGATAGCTCGCGCCGCGGACCCCGCCCGCAGGGCCCGGTAGCGCCCCGAATGCACGTCGCGTGCGCCCGTCGAACCTGTTGACCGTGTGGACGTTCGCGATGAGCGGTTCGACGACCGCGGCGCGGAGGTCCACAGCGGTAGCCCGCAGTTGTCGCCGAGACTCCTGCGGATGATGAGGGTCTGACCCCAATTCACCCCAATTCACGGCTTGCGACAGGTTCGGCGGCGGGCGGTGATCGGTGGCGCGGTCAATCTGGGCAGATCGGCGGGGTCGGCGAACGGCGCCCAGGACGTCGCCGCAGGGCGGACACCGACGCCCATCGCGTAGACGGCGGCGCGCTCGATGCCGTCGATCCCCAGGGCCTGTTCGACGACGCGGTCGTCGAACGCCCCGGTGCAGCATGGCGCCAGGCCGAGGCGCGTCGCGACGAGGCAGAATGTCTGACCAACATGGCCCGCGTCGAGCATCACGACGCGGTACGCGCGGGCCGTGTGGTACTTCCACTGCACGCGGGCAAACCGCGCCACCAGCACGCACACCGCCGCAGCAGCCGGGTGCGCCGCCTGCCCGGGAAACCACCGGCGCAGATCTGGTGCGCCTCCGCGCCCCAGTCGGATCAGGCGATGCCGGTCGGGGTCGTAGGCAAAGACCCCTGGACGAATGCCCGCGACGCGCTGCACCACCACGTAGGCGTCGAGCGGGTGACACGCGCCACCGGACGGCGAGGTCTTCATCGCGTAGGGGCCGCCGATCCGCCCCTGCATCCAGGCCTGCACGCCGAACGACGCATGCAGCAGCGTCGCGAAGTCGCCGCGCGGCACGGGCCGGCCGGCGAACCGGCGCCACGTCCGCCGCGCCCGCAATGTCGCAAATACTTCGTCGCCACCAGCCGGCTCGGGAAGTGTCACCACCCGCCCGCGCGGCCAGGCCGGCAGCGGTGACGCCAGCGCCGTCGGTGGGACATCGGCAGCGCGCGTGCGCACGAGGTCGGGGATGTCTGCGGGCGCCGCCCACGACGCGCCGCGCGCCGCCGCGTGGAACCACAGCGCGGGAAGTCCCCAGTGCCGCCACGCGTCGGCGTGGCGCGCCGCGCGCGGTGCGGGCACGTCCGCACGCTCCAGCACTCCCGCCCGAGCGAGCGCACGCACCCTGGCCCGCACCTCTCGCCACGACACACCGGGCACTCGCATCGACAGGTCGCGCTCGTCGATCCAGTCACCAGCGGCTGCCACCAGCGCCAGGTCATCGGCGTCGGCAGGAATGTCGCGACCGGTCACCGCCTCACACAGGTGCCCGCCGTCGTCGTCCCAGTAGCTCAGGACCCACCGCGACCGCCTGACCACCAGTTCGCGGGCCGGGCGCGCTGCCCGCGTCATGGCTACTCCGACGCGCTGGCGACGATGAAGTCGCTGTCCTTGCGATCCTTCATGCAGAAACACCGCACCAGGGCGTCGAGCGCCGCGAGCAGGGCGAGGATCTTCTTGCGTTCGAACGCCGACAGACCCTTGGCCTTGCGGACGTCGGTCTCGAGCGAGGTGATGGCATCGCTGATGCGGCCGAGCGAGAGCGAAACGGACTTCACCTTCTTTGCCACGGCGGTCTCCTTGGCCCGGAGGGGGCCGGCAAGGGTCACCCGTACTCGGCGACCGGAATCAGCGGCCAGTCATGTTGCCCTGCACACTCTGGCGCCAGTTCACGAGGATGTCGATCGTATCGTTCGATCGATCGACGAACGGGACATTGAGAAGCACGCGGGTCGCCGAGCGCGTCACGGCGAAGTGGTTGCGCGACGACCCGGGTGTGTCGATGGGCGTGACGAACATCAACTCGGGAGCCGAGATGGGCTGACGTTCATCGGTGGGCACCGCGACGCGCATCAGCCGTCCACGCGGATCGATGAACACCAGTTCGCCGGCGTCAGCCCATGCCGGATCCACGGCACCGCCGGTCGACGCCATCCGGCGCCGCCCCGTCGACGGAAAACGCTCCACGTACGCTTCGTACCGGCCCGACTCGTTCGACACGTAGGTGACCCATTGCCCGTCACGCGAGAAGCGCACGTTGACCTCGTTGAACGACGTCGTCGCCAGTGGCTGCTTCCGGCCGCTGCCATCGCTGGCGAGCAGCCAGGCATCGTAGTCGCCGCGCTCGCCGCGTTCGACCACGGCGATCCACTTGTTGTCGGGCGTCCAGTCGGTGGGCATCTTGATGGCGTCGGAGCGCCAGATCGTCCTCGCCGGCTCGCGCGACTGCGGGTCGCTGGCGTACACCGTCTCGTAGCCGTCGCGATCGCTGACGTAGGCAATCATCCGGCTGTCTCCCGACCAGACGGGATCGCGGCTGCGATCGCCAGCCTCGCCGACACGCGTCCAGCCCCCTCGCGCGAGGTCGTAGACCCTCAGCTCGACGGCGGCGTCGCGGTAGCGTTCGATGGCCAGCGCCCGCTCGTCGGGTGAGAGCGCGGGATTCCTGAAACGATCCCCCTCGTCAACCAGGCCGAGCTGGCGACCCTGCGCGTCGTACCACACAAGCTTGCGCGTGTCGCGCGTGTGGGTCGACGCGAAGGCGAGCACGCCCATCGGCGATGCCGAGAACGCGCCCTGCCCGGTCCACGTGGCGCCAACGTTCTGCGCCACGGTCACCGGCTGGCCGAGCAGTTGCCCCGTCGCCAAGTCGATGCGATGCGCCACCAGCACGCCATCGCGCAGGTACATCACGTCGTCGCCCGCGAACACGGCGCTGGCAATCGAGTCGACAACGCGGCGCGGGCTGATGCCGTCGAGCGATGCGAAGTAGACGCCGCGCACCGCGGCATCGGCGCTGGTCACGTAGTAGAGGAAGTGGGTGGCGTCGGCGTGCAGGTGCGGGAAGAGGTGCTGCGCCTCACCGCGCGCGCGGTCGACGGTGGTGATCTGCTGCGCCGCGCCGCCCGCGGCCGGCACGACATGCACGCCTGACCGCGGCGCAGGCACGAACATGACGATGTTGCCTGCCCACGACGCCCCGCCTCCCGACGCCATCTCGGCGAGCTTCGTCGCGACCGACTCCCCCACGTTGAGGCGCATCAGGCGGTCGGCCGACACGAACAGGACCGCGCGGCCATCGGGTGACCAGACGGGTTTTTCTGCGCCTTCCGAGCCTGCCAGCGCGCGGGCCGCGGTCGACCCCAGGTCACGGACCCAGACGCGCGACACGCCCTGCTCGTCGGTGCCCACGAATGCGATGCGCATGCCGTCGGGCGACACCGAGGCGACGTTGCGTGAGCCCGCCGTCAACGCCACGTTCGGCGGTGTCGAGATGGTGAAGTGCAGTGGCTGGTCGCCAAACCGCGGCGGTTCAGGGCGCGGACGGCCCGCGGTGACGGCGAGCGCGAGCGCGAAGACCCCGGTCGACATCGCCCCCATCATCGCCCAGCGCTTCCAGGCGACCCCCTCGGTGAGGCGCGCCGGGTCGGCCACCCGCCCTGGCCGCAGCGCTGCCTGCAGTGCCCCGATGCTCGAACAGCGCTCCTCGACACGCGGCGCGAGCGCGCTCTCGACGGCATCGACGAACGATGCCGGCAGGTCGGGGCGCGCGTCGCGCAGGCGCACCCGGCGTCCGTCGGCGTGCGCACGTGCGATCTCGTCGAAGGTCGCACCACCAACCGGGAAGTTGCCCGTCGACAGGTAGAACAGCAGGACGCCAACGGCGTAGATGTCGCTCTGGACCGAGGGACGCCCCCCGTTGAACAGCTCGGGGGCGAGGTAGAGCGGCGTCCCTGCCAGCGCCGTCGCGCGCGTGCGCGCGCGCTCGACATCGAGGCCGATGCCGAAGTCGGTGAGCACGAAGCGCCCGCCAACGGCGCGCATGACGTTCTGCGCCTTGATGTCGCGGTGCAACACGCCGGCGCGATGCACGGCCGCCAGCGCCTGGCACAGCGACTCGCCGACCACCACGCACTCCTCGGCCGACAGGGGGCCATCGGTCTCGACGATCTTCGCCAGGGTCCGTCCGCGCAGGAACTCGCCCCAGAATCCGACGCGGCCGTCGCTCTGCAGCGCGCCGTGGATCGCCATCACGTTGGGGTTGCGGATGCGCGCGAGGAGTTGCCCCTCCTTGACGGCGGCCTGGATGGCGCCAGGCGATTGCGCCACCTCGGGCTTGAGCAGCTTGAGCGCGACTTCGCGCTGGAGCGTCTGATCCCAGGCGCGATACACCTCGCCGTAGGCCCCCTCGCCCACGCGTTCGATCACGCGCAGCGCGCCGAACTCGAACAGGGCCTCGGCGTCGGCGGCCGGCGTCGTGTCGGTGGGCTCGACCTCGGCACCGAACCCAAACAGCGTGGTCACGCCGCCAGCCCGGAGCGGCATGGGCAGACCGTCGGCCTCGCGGGCCTCGCGGAAGAGGGCGGCGATGCGCGCGACGACGCCGAACTGCTCGGCGACGCCACTGGTATCGGCACCTGGGCGCGAATCGCGGGCCAGTGAACGCTCGTGCGGTGCGATGGCGGGCCCAGTCCCGGAACGCTCGTCGCGCAAGTGGTCGGTCATGAAAAGAGCGCGTCGAAATCCTAACTGAGTCAGGGGCGCGGCACAAACGCGGCGCCGGTCACTCTCGCGGGAGCGTCGGAGCCACGGTCATCCACTCGACCTGGGGCGAACGGTAATACGACACGCCCATCGCATCCCACCGCAGGCCGTGCATCGCCACGCGCGCCGTGAACGCGTTCCACTCGCGCGACGCCTGCGCCGTCCAGCCCAGGTCGGCCACCGCCAGCAACCTCGGCAGGACCATCACCTCGAGGTCGCTCATGGTCACGATGGTCTCGGTCCACAGCGGCGCCTCGACGCCAAGGACGTGCTCGTCGGTCACGCCCGGGATCAGCGCGCCCGGGTCCCACGCGTAGGTGTCGCGCAGCTCGACGTAGCCGGCCCAGTTGAGGCCCAGCACGGTCGAGGGCGTGTACTTCATGTCGAGGTAGACCTTCGAGGCCGGCGACATGACCAGGCGCGCGCCTTGCGCCACGGCCGAGACCGCCGCCGCGCCGGCGTCGGCCACGCCGTTCTTCCCCACGCGCCATTGCTGCACCACCGTCGTCGGCGCGAGCCGCGCGTGGGCGATCTCGTCCCAGCCGATGGCCCGCTTGCCGTGACGCGCGACGATTTCCTGCGCACGCTCGATGAAGCCGGCATACTCGGCGGCTGTCAGCTTCTTCACTTCATCGCCGCCGATGTGGATGTAGGGCCCAGGCGTCAGCGCCGCGAGTTCGCGCACGACGTCGTCGACGAAGCGATAGGTGACCTCCCTGCCGACGCACAGCGAACTGAATCCGACTTCGATGCCGGTGTAGAGCGGGGGGGCCACGTCGTTGCAGTTCAACTCGGGATACGAGGCCAGGGCTGCGTTCGTGTGCCCCGGCATGTCGATCTCGGGAATCACGGTGATGAAGCGCGCCGACGCGTACGCCACGATGTCGCGATACTCGGCCTGCGTGAAGAACCCCGAGCCGTCACCCTTCACGCTGCTGCTGCCGCCCCAGGTCGCCAGCCTCGGCCAGCTGAGGATCTCGATGCGCCAGCCCTGGTCGTCTGACAGGTGCAGGTGCAGGACGTTGAACTTGTAGAACGCCAGCAGGTCGATGTAGCGCTTCACCTGGCTGGGCCCGAAGAAGTGCCGCGCCACGTCGAGCATCGCGCCGCGCCACTGGTATCGCGGCGCGTCGGTGACCGACACGGGCGCCACGCGCCACGGGCCCGGCTGCACCGCGCTGGCGTGGATCGCCGGCGGCAACAGTTGCCGCAACGTCTGCGTCCCGCGGAAGACGCCCTCGGGCGTCGCCGCCACGATCCGCACGCCGGTCGCGGTCGTATCGAGGCGGTACGCGTCGCGTCCGCCCGGCACGGCCGCATCGAGCGCCAGCGTGATGTCGGGAGCAGCCCCGGGAACGGCCCCGGCCGAGGTGGACGCAACGACCGGCCACGCGTAGCCGGTGGCGGGTGTGAGCGCGGCGGCGAGCAGGCGAGCAACGCCGTCGAGTTCGGGATCGCCTGCGGCGAGGACGATGCGCGATGCCGCGACAAAGGTGACCGGCGGGCCCGCCGACGGCGTGATCGACGACGGCAGGGGCACGACGTGGTGCGCGGGGACGGTCCTCGGCGCTGGCGCGGCCGCCACGGAAAGCGACGACGCAGACCGGCAGCCACCGGCGAGTGCGAGCGACGTGACGATGACGGCCGCGAGCGGCAGCAGGGGACGCGGTGACGAAGCCTGGGGCATGGACGGTACTCCGGGTGGCGACGCGCGTGGCGTCGGCCATACCTTCGTGCAGTCGCCCCCCCGGAGTCAAAGGGCAGATGCACGACGGGGCGGGCGCTCCTGCGAGCACCCGCCCCGTGTGACTGCCGATCGCGGCGTGCGCGTGGCGCTACGCCTCGTCCTTCCAGTTCTCGTCGCGCACCTCGACGGCCTCGCCAAAGTACTCGAGTTCGTCACGCTCGAGGTCGAGATCCTCCTCGGGCGCCGGCGGAGGCGGCGGCGGTTCGTCCGCGGGGATGCGAACGCCCTTGTAGTAGTCGAAGCCCGTGCCGGCCGGGATCAACCGGCCCATCGTCACGTTCTCCTTGAGACCGCGCAGGTAGTCGACCTTGCCCGAGATCGAGGCCTCGGTCAGCACGCGGGTCGTCTCCTGGAACGAGGCGGCCGAGATGAACGAGTCGGTCGAGAGCGACGCCTTCGTGATGCCGAGCAGCATCGCGCGCCCCTTGGCGGCCATGCCGCCCTGGGCGAGCACGCGCTCGTTCTCTTCCATGAAGCGGAACCGGTCGACGACGTCCTCGACGAGGAACTCGGTGTCGCCGACGTCCTCGATCTTGACCCAGCGCATCATCTGCCGGGCGATGACCTCGATGTGCTTGTCGTTGATGTTGACGCCCTGGAGGCGGTAGACCTCCTGGATCTCGTTGACGAGGTAGTTCTGGAGCTTCTTCTCGCCCGAGACGGCCAGGATGTCGTGGGGATTGATCGGGCCATCGATGAGCTGATCGCCCGCGCGCACCTTGTCGCCTTCCTGCACGTTGAGGTGGATGCCGCGCGGAATCGTGTACTTGTACTCGCCCTTGCCCTCGGCCTCTTCGCCCTCTGGCACGACGAAGACCTCGCGGTAGCCCTTCACGATGCCGCCGAGGCGCACCGCGCCGTCGACCTCGCTGATGACCGCGGCCGTGTCGCGCGGCTTGCGGGCCTCGAACAGTTCGACGACGCGCGGCAGGCCGCCCGTGATGTCCTTGGTCTTGGTGGTCTCGCGCGGAATCTTCGCGAGCACCTGGCCGGCAAACACCGTCTCGCCGTCCTCGATCATGAGGTGGGCGTGATTGGGCATGTGGTACTTGCGGACGTGCCCGTCGGTGCGCTTCACCTCGATCATCGGCTGGCGCTTGAGGTCGGCCGACTCGATGATGATGCGGCGCGAGAGGCCCGTGACTTCGTCGACTTCCTCGTGCACGGTCTGGCCGTCGACGATGTCCTTGAAGCGGACGGTGCCGTGTTCCTCGGTGAGGATCGAGAAGGTGTACGGATCCCACTCGACCAGCGCGCGGTCGCGCTCGACCTTCTCGCCTTCCTTGACCTTGATGCGGGCGCCATAGATGACCGAGTAGCGCTCGCGGTCACGACCGTGCGAGTCCTGCACGATGACCGAACCGTTGCGGTTCATCACGACCAGGGCGCGGAGCGATTCCTCGCCGCTCGCCGTCGGGTCGGGCACCACGGTCAGGTTCTCGAACCGGATGGTGCCTTCCTGCCGCGCTTCGATGCTGCTCTGCTCGCTGATGCGCGCCGTGCCGCCGATGTGGAACGTGCGCATCGTCAGCTGCGTGCCGGGTTCGCCGATCGACTGCGCCGCGACCACGCCCACCGCGAGGCCGAGCTCGACCATGCGGCCCGTCGAGAGGTCGCGCCCGTAGCACTTCTGGCACACGCCGCGGCGCGACGCGCACGTCAGCACCGAGCGGATCTTCACCTTCTCGATACCGGCGTCCTGGATCTGCGACGCCTTGTCTTCGTCGATGAGCCCGTTGGCCTCGATGATCGTCTCGCCGCTGAACGAGTCGACCAGCTTCTCGAGCGTCACGCGGCCCGTGATGCGGTCGCGGAGCGGCTCGATGATCTCGCCCGAGTCGACGATCGCCGTGGCGTCGATCCCGTCCATCGTCCGGCAGTCTTCCTCCGAGATGATGACGTCCTGCGCCACGTCGACGAGACGACGCGTGAGGTAGCCCGAGTCGGCCGTCTTGAGGGCCGTGTCGGCAAGGCCCTTGCGGGCGCCGTGCGTCGAGATGAAGTACTCGAGGACCGAGAGCCCCTCGCGGAAGTTCGCGCGAATCGGCGTCTCGATGATCTCGCCAGACGGCTTGGCCATCAGGCCGCGCATGCCGGCAAGCTGCCGGATCTGCTGCTTGCTGCCGCGCGCGCCGGAGTCGGCCATGATGTAGACCGAGTTGAAGCGGCCGGCCTTGTCCTGCTTCTCCATCTTGTCGAACATGCGGTCGGCGATGCTCTCGGTTGCCGTCGACCACACCGCGATGACCTTGTTGTAGCGCTCACCGTTGGTGATGGCGCCCTCGAGGTACTGCTGTTCGACCTTGATGACTTCCTTGCGGGCATCGTCGACGATGGCCGACTTCTCTTCGGGAATCTCGAGGTCGTTGATGCCGACCGAGAGGCCCGACCGGGTCGCGTAGGTGAAGCCCGTCGTCTTGAGCTGGTCGAGCATCTCGACCGTCTTCTCGAGGCCGAAGTTCAGGTAGCAGTACTGCACCACCTGCTGCAGGCCCTTCTTCTTGAGCAGGCCGTTGACGAACGGCATCTCCTTCGGCAGCGACGCGTTGAAGAGCACGCGGCCGACGGTCGTGTTGATCATCTGCCGGTTGACTTCCTGCACCTTGGCGAGCAGCACGCTCTGGTCGTCGCGCTCGACGGTGAGGTCGATCAACTGGCCGGTGTGCCGCACGCGGATCGGCGTCAGCGTCTCGAGCTCGCGGTTCTCGAGCGCGATGACGACGTCGTCGATGCTGGCGAAGGCCCGGCCCTCGCCCCTCGCGCCGAGCTTGGCCTTGGTCAGGTAGTAGCACCCGAGCACGATGTCCTGCGAGGGAATCGCGATCGGCGCGCCGTTGGCCGGCGAGAGCACGTTCTGCGCCGACATCATCAGCACCGACGCCTCGATCTGGGCCTCGGGCGACAGCGGGATGTGCACCGCCATCTGGTCGCCGTCGAAGTCGGCGTTGAACGCCGTGCAGACGAGCGGGTGGATGCGGATGGCCTTGCCCTCGACGAGTGTCGGCTCGAAGGCCTGGATGCCGAGGCGGTGCAGGGTCGGCGCGCGGTTCAGCAGGACCGGGTGGTCCTTGATCACCTCTTCGAGGATGTCCCACACCTCTGACCGCTGCTGCTCGACCATCTCCTTGGCCTGCTTGATCGTCGCGACCAGGCCACGTTCCTCGAGCTTGTTGTAGATGAACGGCTTGAACAGCTCGAGCGCCATCTTCTTGGGCAGCCCGCACTGGTGCAGCTTGAGCTCCGGCCCGACGACGATGACCGAACGGCCCGAGTAGTCGACGCGCTTGCCGAGCAGGTTCTGGCGGAACCGGCCCTGCTTGCCCTTCAGGGTGTCAGACAGCGACTTGAGCGGACGGTTGTTCGCCCCGCGCAGCACGCGGCCGCGCCGGCCGTTGTCGAACAGCGCGTCGACGGCCTCCTGCAGCATGCGCTTCTCGTTGCGGATGATGACGTCGGGCGCCTTGAGCTCCATCAGCTTCTTCAACCGGTTGTTGCGGTTGATGACGCGGCGATAGAGGTCGTTGAGGTCCGAGGTCGCGAACCGGCCGCCGTCGAGGGGCACCAGGGGGCGGAGTTCCGGCGGGATCACGGGGATCACGTCGAGGATCATCCACTCGGGCTTGTTGCTCGACTTGCGGAAGGCGTCGACGACGCGCAGGCGCTTGGCGTACTTGAGCGCCTTCTGCGACAGCGTCTTGCGGCGGTCGTCGGCGTTCTTGTCGAGCTCCTCGCGCATCTTCTCGCGGAGCTCGAGCGCCAGGCGGTCGATGCTCACGCGCCGCAGGAGTTCCTTGATCGCCTCGGCGCCCATCTGCGCCTTGAACTTCGGCAGCGTGGTGCGGGGATCGGCCCACTCCTCGCGCTTCTTGCGGTACTGCTCCTCGTTGAGGAGTTCGTTCTGCTTGAGGTCGGTGTCGCCCGGATCGATGACGACGTAGGCCTCGAAATAGAGGATGCGCTCGAGGTCACGCAGGGTGATGTCGAGCAGGTGCCCGATGCGGCTCGGCAGGCCCTTGAAGAACCAGACGTGGCTCACGGGCGTGGCCAGCGTGATGTGGCCGAGGCGCTCGCGGCGGACGCGGGCCTGCGTCACTTCGACGCCGCACTTGTCGCAGATCACGCCGCGGTGCTTCATGCGCTTGTACTTGCCGCACAAGCATTCCCAGTCGGTGACCGGACCGAAGATCTTCGCGCAGAACAGGCCGTCGCGTTCGGGCTTGAACGTGCGGTAGTTGATCGTCTCCGGCTTCGTGACCTCGCCGTGCGACCACGAGATGATCTTCTCGGGCGAGGCGAGGCTGATGCGGATCGCGTCGAAATCAGACGTGAGCGCGTTGCGGTTGTCGAAGCTGGGTCTCATCGGAATCCTTCGTCGAAAACGGGCTCGCCCCCGTCGCGGCCGGCAGGCACATCGGCCTGCACATGGATGGGGCGGCCCCTCGCGTCAGGCGCGACGGGCCGCCACCAACGTTCGAGACGACCGACTCGTCGTCTCGCACCTCGTTACCCGACCGGCTGAGGCTCCGGGTCGGGCGTCGCCGGCACCTCGATCATGCGGCGCTTGGTCTTCATCAGCTCCACGTCGAGGCACAGCGCCTGCAGTTCGCGAATCAGCACGTTGAACGACTCGGGCAGGCCGGCCGTGAAGCTGGCGTCGCCCTTGACGATCGACTCGTAGATCTTCGCGCGTCCGGTCACGTCGTCCGACTTCGCCGTCAGCAGTTCCTGGAGGATGTGCGCCGCGCCATAGGCCTCGAGCGCCCACACCTCCATCTCGCCGAAGCGCTGGCCGCCGAACTGGGCCTTGCCGCCCAGCGGCTGCTGCGTGATCAGCGAGTACGGCCCGATCGACCGCGCGTGGATCTTGTCGTCGACCAGGTGCGACAGCTTCAGCATGTAGATGTAGCCCACGGTCGTCCGCTGCTCGAACGGGTCGCCCGTCATGCCGTCGTACAGCTGCTCCTTCCCGCCGTCGGGCAGGTCGGCCTGGCTCAACCACTTCTTGATCTCGCCCTCGGTCGCGCCGTCGAACACCGGCGTCGCGAAGTAGTACCCGAGCGCGTGCGCCGCGTAGCCGAGGTGCGTCTCGAGGATCTGCCCGACGTTCATGCGCGACGGCACGCCCAGCGGGTTCAGCACGATTTCCACCGGGGTCCCATCCGGCAGGTACGGCATGTCTTCCTCGGGGAGGATCCGCGCGATGACGCCCTTGTTGCCGTGGCGGCCGGCCATCTTGTCGCCGACCGACAGCTTGCGCTTCATCGCCACGTACACCTTGACGAGCTTGATGACCCCGGGGGGCAGCTCGTCGCCGCGGCGGATCTTCTCCTTCTTCTCCTCGAACTGCTGGCGCAGGACCTCGATGCGGCGCTCGATCCGATCCTCGTTCTCGCGGAGGTCGTTCTCGAGCTTGGCATCGTCGACCTTGGCGCGCACGAGCGACACGTACGGCACGTCGGCCATCGTCGCGTCGTCGAGCACCGCGCCCTTGCGCAGCACGCGATCGCGCCCCACCTCGTCGTAGAGGTCGGCGCGCAGCGCCTGCCCGCGCAGGTAGGCCACGATCTGCTTCTTCTGCTCCTCGTGAAGGATGCGAATCTCGTCCTGGAGATTCTTCTCCATCATCTCGAGCTCGGCTTCCTCGATCGACTTCGCGCGGTCGTCCTTCTCGATGCCCTTCCGCGAGAAGATCTTGACGCCGACGATGATGCCCTCGATGCCGGGCGGGCAGGTCAGCGACGCGTCACGCACGTCACCGGCCTTCTCGCCGAAGATCGCCCGCAGCAGCTTCTCTTCGGGCGTGAGCTGCGTCTCGCCCTTCGGCGTGACCTTGCCCACGAGGATGTCGCCGGGCCTGACCGAGGCGCCGATCCGGATGATGCCGCTGTCGTCGAGATCGCGCAGGAACGTCTCCGACACGTTCGGGATGTCGCGCGTGATCTCCTCGGGCCCGAGCTTCGTGTCGCGCGCCTCGATCTCGAACTCCTCGATGTGGATGGACGTGTAGTAGTCCTCCTTCACGAGTTTCTCGGAGACGAGGATGGCGTCCTCGAAGTTGTACCCGCGCCAGGGCATGAACGCGACCAGCACGTTGCGTCCCAGCGCCAGCTCGCCCAGCTCGGTGCACGGCCCGTCCGCGAGGACCTGGCCCTTCTGCACCTTCTGGTTGACCTTCACGATCGGCTTCTGGTTGATGCAGGTGTTCTGGTTCGAGCGCTTGAACTTCGTCATCTTGTAGATGTCGGCGCCCATCTCGGTGGTGGGATCGCCTTCACCCTCGACACGCACGACGATGCGCGTCGAATCGACGTAGTCCACGGTGCCCGACCGGCGCGCGACGACGACCGCGCCCGAATCGCGCGCGGTGACGTACTCCATGCCGGTGCCCACGTACGGCGCGCGGGCGCGCAGCAGCGGCACGGCCTGGCGCTGCATGTTCGAGCCCATCAGCGCGCGGTTCGCGTCGTCGTTCTCGAGGAACGGGATCAGCGAGGCCGCCACCGACACGAGCTGCTTCGGCGACACGTCGATGTACTGCACGGTCGCGCGCGGGGCCAGGATGAAGTCGCCCGCCTTGCGCGCGTTGACGCGTTCCTGCATCAGCCGGCCGTGTTCGTCGACCTCGGCGTTGGCCTGCGCGATGATGTACTGGTCTTCTTCCCAGGCCGACAGGTAGTAGGGATACGGCTCCCACTCCAGGCCCTTCTTCTTGCCCGACACCGCCGGCGCGCCGGCCTTGCCGGTCACGTCCTCGAGCCGCACCGTGTCGCCGATCTTCATCGTCGGGTGCCCGCCCGCGTTCGTGATCTTCACGTAGTCGACGACGCGTGCGTCCTCGACCTTGCGGTAGGGCGACTCGATGAAGCCGAACTCGTTGATGCGCGCGAAGCACGACAGCGACGAGATCAACCCGATGTTCGGGCCTTCAGGCGTCTCGATGGGGCAGATGCGGCCGTAGTGCGTCGTGTGGACGTCGCGCACCTCGAAACCGGCGCGCTCACGCGACAACCCGCCGGGCCCGAGGGCCGACAGGCGACGCTTGTGCGTGATCTCCGACAGCGGGTTGGTCTGGTCCATGAACTGCGACAGCTGCGACGACCCGAAGAACTCGCGAATGGCGGCCATGACCGGCTTCGCGTTGATCAGGTCGTGCGGCATGGCGGTCGCCATTTCCTGGTAGACCGACATCTTCTCCTTGATCGCCCGTTCCATCCGCACGAGGCCGATGCGGAACTGGTTCTCGAGGAGTTCGCCCACCGAGCGCACGCGACGGTTGCCGAGGTGATCGATGTCGTCGACGTTCGTCGGGTTCTTCTTCAGCTTCAGCAGGTACCTGATGACCTCGTAGAAGTCCTTGGGGTGCAGGATCTTCTCGTCGAGGGGCGTGTCGAGCTTCAGCTTGGTGTTGAGCTTGAGGCGGCCGACCCGCGAGAAGTCGTACTTCTGCGGGTTGAAGAACATGTTCTCGAAGAGCGACCGCGAGCTGTCGAGCGTCGGCGGGTCGCCGGGACGCAGCTTGCGGTAGATCTCGATCAGCGCCTCTTCGTGCGAGCGCACGGCGTCCTTGCGGAGCGTCGTCGCGAGCACCTCGCCGATGTCGTCGCGGCCGGGGAAGAACACGTCGATGAACTCGACGCCCTTCTCCTGCGCCAGGGCGAAGTCGCGCGGCTCGAGCGCCTCGTTGGCTTCGCGGATCACCTCGCCGGTCTGCGGGTCGACCACGTCGGCCGCCGACCAGGCGCCCTCGAGCTCCGCCTCTTCGACGTCGATCGTCTGGACGCCGGCGTCGCGCAGCTTCTTCACCGCGCTGGTCGTGATCTTCTTGCCCTTCTGGATCACGAGCTCGGTGCCGGGGATGGGCGTCTCGCGGGCGGCGCGCAGGCCGACCAGGCTGTCAGACACCGTCCAGGCGCGGCCGTCGCCCTGCAGGAACACGCGGTCGCAGGTGTAGAAGCGCTTGAGGATCTCGTCGGTCGACCGCAGGCCGAGGGCCCGCAGGAAGACGGTCGCGAGGAACTTGCGCTTGCGGTCGATCCGGACGTGCAGCAGGTTCTTGGCGTCGTACTCGAACTCGACCCACGACCCGCGGTAGGGGATCAACTGCCCCATGAACAGGACCTTCTCCTCGCAGTGGAAGAAGGCGCCCGGCGAGCGGTGCAGCTGCGAGACGATGACGCGTTCGGTGCCGTTGATGATGAACGTGCCGTTGTCGGTCATCAACGGGATGTCGCCGAAGTAGACCTCCTGCTCCTTGATGTCGCGGATGGTCTTGGCGCCCGTTTCGGGGTCCTTGTTCCAGACGACGAGTCGGATGGTGACCTTGAGCGGGACGGCGTACGTCATGCCCCGTTCCTGGCACTCCTCCATGTCGTACTTGAGCTTGAGGTCGACGCTGTGGCCGCAGGTGTCGCAGACGTCGCCGCGGGCCTCGTTGACCTTGCCGCAGGCGGTGCACAGCACCTCGCGATCCCCGTAGGGATCGAGCACCAGGGTGTGCCCGCAGTGCGCGCACGGCTTCCTGAGGTGGTGCAGGCCCTGCAGGCGACCGCACTTGCACTCCCAGTTGCCGATCGAATACTCGATGAATTCCAGCGAGGAATTCTCGCGGAAGTCGCTGATCGGGAACACCGACTTGAAGACCGACTGCAGGCCGGCGTCTTCGCGTTCGGCGGGCAGGCGGTTCATCTGGAGGAAGCGCTCATACGACCGCTTCTGGATCTCGATCAGGTTGGGTACCGGGACGACCGTCTTGATCTTCGAGAAGTCGATACGCTCGCGGTAGACGTTCTTGGCCAGGCTCTGCATGCTCGAACGAACCTCAGGTCCGATCGCGGGGATCGGGCCGGACACGATGGCCGCACGACACGCGCCCCGCGGCGGGGCGCGAAACAGACACGGGGCCGCGGCCCCTTACCCCCTGGGTAAGACGCGCGCGGCCCCGGATCCGTCGAAACGGGTCTTACTTGACGTCGACCTTGGCGCCGACTTCCTCGAACTTCTTCACGAGGGCCGCCGCTTCGTCCTTCGTCACGCCTTCCTTCACGGGCTTCGGCACGCTCTCGACCAGGTCCTTGGCTTCCTTCAGCCCGAGGCCCGTCACTTCGCGCACGACCTTGATCACGTTGATCTTGTTGGCGCCGAAGTCGGTGAGGACCACGTTGAACTCGGTCTTCTCCTCGACGGCCGCGGCCGGTGCCGCGCCGCCGGCGCCCATCGGCATCGCCATCGGCATCGCCGCGGCCGCCGAGACGCCGAGTTCGGCCTCGAGCGTCTTGACGAGGCCCGAGAGTTCGATCACCGAGATGTTCTTGATGTAGTCAACGACCTGCTGCTGCGTGAGTTCGCTCATGATCCGAATTCTCCTACCGTTCTGATGTCACTCGATCGTCGTGCGGCGCGCGCTACGCGGCCCCGCCCTGCTTCTTCTGTTCCGCTTGCGCGAGCACGCTCACGAGGTCGCGCGGCACGGCGTTGAGCACCCTGACCAGCTGCGTCATCGGAGCCTGCAGCAGGAAGAGCAACTTCGCGTAGAGTTCCGGCTTGCCGGGCATGTTCGCGAGGTCGGTGACGCCCGCCCCCTCGAGTGCCTGGCCCTGCACGACCGCCGCCTTGATCTTCAGCGCGGGGGCCGTCTTGGCAAACGCGGTGAGCACCTTGGCCAGCGCGATGGGATCCTCCGCGCTGTAGGCCACCGCGGTCGTGCCCTCGAACTGCTTCTCGAGCGCCTCGAACGGCGTGCCCTTGAGGGCCCGCTTCGCCAATGTGTTCTTGACGACCTTGTATTCCGCCTTGGCGCCTCGCACCTGGCGACGCAACTCGGTGACCTCAGGGACCTTCAGGCCCTTGAAATCGACCAGGATGGCCGCGTCGGCCGAGCCGAAGGCCTGCTCCAGCACCTGGAGCTCGAGTTCCTTGTCTGCTCGTGTGACTGCCATTGTCGCGTCCTAGTGCTTCACGTGCGCTTCGACGCTCGTCACGTCGATGCGGATACCGGGGCCCATGGTCGACGAGACCACGAGCGTCTTCAGATACTTGCCCTTCGCCGCCGGGGGCTTCGCCTTGAACACGCTGTCGACCAGCGCGTGCGCGTTGGCCAGCAGGTTGTCCGTCGGGAACGACACCTTGCCGATGGGCGCGTGCACGATCCCCGTCTTGTCGACGCGGAACTCGACCTTGCCCGCCTTGATCTCGCGCACCGCCTTGGCGATGTCGGTCGTGACGGTGCCGGTCTTCGGGTTCGGCATCAGCCCGCGCGGGCCGAGCACCTTGCCGAGCCGGCCGACGGCCCGCATCATGTCGGGCGTGGCGACGACGGCGTCGAACTCCGTCCAGCCAGCCGCGATCTTCTCGACCAGCTCCTCGCCTCCCACGATGTCGGCGCCCGCTTCGTGCGCGTCCTTCTGCTTGTCGGCGTTGGCGATCACCAGCACCGTCTTGGTCGTGCCGAGCCCGTGCGGCAGCACCACCGTGCCGCGCACCATCTGGTCGGCGTACTTGGGATCGACACCGAGGCGCAACGCCATCTCGACGGTCTCGTCGAACTTGACGTACTTGAGCTTCTGGATGAGCGGGATCGCCTCGTCGAGCGAGTAGTCGCGTTCCTGCACCTGAGCCCGCGCCGCAGTGAACTTCTTGCCGGCTTTGGCCATGGACACCTCCGTGGTTCCACGGGCGCGTCGCTCGCGCCCTCCCACGCCTTCATGCGCCTGCGCCAGAGGCCGCAGCCTCTTCGCAAGCGCCGATCCGGGTCCCAGCATGGGTCCCGAACTCCCGGCGGCCGCACACGCGGCCGCCTGTCACGACGGGCGCATCATGATGCGCCCCTACCCGAGGACGTCGAGCCCCATCGACCGCGCCGTGCCCGACACGGTCTTGATCGCCGACGCCAGGCTGTCGGTGTTGAGATCGGGCATCTTCTGCTTTGCGATCTCCTCGACCTGCTTCAGCGTCACGGTGCCGACCTTGGTCTTGTTGGGCTCGGCCGATCCCTTGGCGAGGTTCGCTGCCCGCTTGAGCAACACCGCCGCGGGCGGGGTCTTCAACACGAACGTGTACGACCGGTCGGCGTAGATCGTCACCAGCACGGGGATGATCAGGCCGTCCTGGCCGGCGGTCTTCGCGTTGAAGTTCTTGCAGAAGTCCATGATGTTGACGCCGTGCGGACCGAGGGCCGTGCCCACGGGCGGCGCGGGCGTCGCCTTGCCGGCGGTGATCTGGAGCTTCACGACTGCTTGAATCTTCTTGGCCATCTCTCGTCTCTACAACTTCTCGACTGCGCTGAAGTCCAGTTCGACCGGCGTGGCGCGTCCGAAAATGGTCACCATGACCTTGAGCGTGCGCTTCTCCGTGTTGACCTCTTCGACCACGCCGTTGAAGCTCGTGAACGGGCCCTCGTTGATCTGGACCTGGTCGCCCTTCTCGACGCTCGGGCCCACGGGCGACAGGCTGCCCCGCTCGGCCTGCTCGAGAATCGTCTTCACCTCGTCGCCCGACATCGGGGTGGGCTTGACGCCCGCGCCGACGAAGCCGGTGACCTTGGGGGTGTTCTTCACCACGTGCCACGCCTCGTCGGTCATGGCCATCTGGACGAAGATGTACCCGGGGAACACGCGGCGGCTGGCTTCGATCTGCTTCGTCCCGCGCTTCTCGTGCACTTTCTCGGTGGGGATCACCACCTCGCCGATCGCGTCCTGCAGGCCATAGGCCTGCGCCCGCTGCTTCAGCGAGTCCGACACCTTCTTCTCGAACCCGGAGTAGGTGTGGACGATGTACCAGTGCTTCTCGGCAGCGTCGGTCATCATGCCCCCAGCGTCCGGAAGAGCCAGCTCACCACGCGGTTCAACCCCATGTCGACGATCCACAGGTAGAGTCCGAAGAAAATCGACGTGATGATGACCACCACCGTCGTGGCGTACACCTCGCGTCGCGACGGCCACGAGACACGCTTCATCTCGTTGCGGACGTCGGTGAGGAACACGCGCGAGCGCTGCCACCACCCGGCAGACGTATCCTTGACGGTTTCGATCGTCGTCGACATGACTCGAAGCAATGAACCCGGCGGGCAAGACAGGCGCGCGCACCAGCGCGGCACCCCTCGAACGCGGGCCGCCGGTTCACCGGAACCAGCGGGGGAAGAACGTGGCAGGCCAGGAGGGACTCGAACCCCCAACACCCGGTTTTGGAGACCGGTACTCTACCAGTTGAGCTACTGGCCTGTGTGAACGGCTTACTTGCTCTCCTTGTGCGTCTTGTGCGAACGGCAGAAGCGGCAGTACTTCTTGATCTCGAGCTTCTCGGTCTGCTTCTTCTTGTTCCGCGTCGTGTTGTAGTTCCGACGCTTGCACTCGCTGCACGCGAGCGTCACGATATCGCGCATGGCCTGCTCCTGCCGGGCCGCGTCGTCCGCGTCCCGCACCCGTCACGGGTGCACAAAACAGCTGCCGGGCGTCACCGGAGCAACGCCCGACACATCCGAACCGGCGACGCAACGACCGTCACGCCGCCATGCCCTTCCCCGGCACGCGGCCGGCATCCCTCGCCGGGACACCGGCCCCGTGGGGGCGCATCACGATGCGCCCCTACTCGAGGATTTCGGTGATCGTGCCGGCGCCCACCGTGCGGCCGCCTTCACGAATCGCGAACCGGGCGCCCTTCTCGAGCGCGACCGGCGTCAGCAGTTCGCCGACGATCGAGGTGCGATCGCCCGGCATCACCATCTCGACGCCCTCGGGCAGCTTCAGCGTGCCCGTCACGTCGGTCGTGCGGATGTAGAACTGCGGACGATACCCGTTGAAGAACGGCGTGTGACGGCCGCCCTCTTCCTTCGACAGGATGTAGACCTCGCCCGTGAACTTCGTGTGGGGCGTGATCGATCCCGGCTTGGCCAGCACCTGGCCGCGCTCGACGTCGGTCTTTTCGACACCGCGCAGCAGCACGCCGATGTTGTCGCCCGCCTCGCCGAAGTCGAGCAGCTTGCGGAACATCTCGACGCCGGTCACGATCTTCTTCATCGTCGGGCGGAAGCCGACGATCTCGATTTCCTCGCCGACCTTCACCTTGCCGCGCTCGACGCGGCCCGTGACCACCGTGCCACGACCCGAGATCGAGAACACGTCTTCGATCGGCATCATGAACGGCTTGTCGACTTCACGCTCCGGCAGCGGAATGTAGCTGTCGAGCGCTTCCATCAGCTTGATGACCGAATCAACACCGGCCTGTTCGCCGTTGATCGCGCCGAGCGCCGACACGCGCACCACCGGCAGGTCGTCGCCGGGGAACCCGTAGCCCTTGAGCAGGTCGCGGACCTCGAGTTCGACCAGGTCGAGCAGCTCTTCGTCGTCGACCGCGTCGCACTTGTTGAGCGCCACCACGATGTACGGGACGTTGACCTGCTTGGCCAGCAGCACGTGCTCACGCGTCTGCGGCATCGGGCCGTCGACCGCGCTGACCACGAGAATCGCGCCGTCCATCTGCGCCGCGCCCGTGATCATGTTCTTGATGTAGTCCGCGTGACCCGGGCAGTCGATGTGCGCGTAATGACGACCCGCGGTGGCGTACTCCACGTGGCTGCTCGCGATCGTCAAGATCTTGGTGTCGTCGCGCCGTCCCTGCGATTCCGAGGCCTTCGCGACCTCGTCGTACGGGACGAACTTGGCCCAGCCCTTGTCGGCTGCCACCTTGGTCAATGCCGCGGTGAGCGTCGTCTTGCCGTGGTCGATGTGGCCAATGGTGCCGACGTTCACGTGTGGTTTTGATCGATCGAACTTTTCCTTCGCCATCGTGGACCGTTCCTCGCGCGTGGGCGCGTCTAGTGAGTGCTGGAGCCGATGACCGGGATTGAACCGGTGACCTCGTCCTTACCAAGGACGCGCTCTACCGACTGAGCTACATCGGCCCGTGCCGTGATACCTACCGTGCTCCGACCCGGGACCCTGAAATCAGACCGTCGTGGAGCGGGAGACGGGAATCGAACCCGCGACCAACAGCTTGGAAGGCTGAGACTCTACCACTGAGTTACTCCCGCTCTCGTGCGCGTGGCCACCCGCATCCTCGCCGTCCCCGCGCCTCGCCAGCCTCCCGAAGTCCGGACCGTCGCACGAAACCAACGATCCAGGTCGAACTGGTGGCGAGGGAAGGATTCGAACCTTCGAAGGCGCTGAGGCCGACAGATTTACAGTCTGTTGCGTTTGACCGCTCCGCAACCTCGCCACACACCGCCGTGCGCGGCCCGATACCCAGCCACGCACCGCGTCCTTGCTGCTGCGCGCCGCTAACTACCGCTAACACGCGCACTTACCGTCTGGAGCTGGCGAAGGGATTCGAACCCCCGACCGGCTGATTACAAATCAGCTGCTCTACCGACTGAGCTACGCCAGCCGACAAACCGACAGTTTTAGCACAGGGCATGCCATTCCGCAACCCCCGCCGGATCTTCGATCCCGGGCTCCGCCCGACTGCCGCTCCCTACCGCACCACCGCCTGACGCCGCTGCCGCAGCACCTCGAACAGCACCACCGCCGAGGCCGCGCTCACGTTCAGGCTTCCCACCTGCCCGGCCATCGGAATCTGCGCCAGGTGGTCGCACCGATCCCGCACCAGGCGCCGCATCCCCGTCCCCTCGGCGCCCAGCACCACCGCCGTCGGTCCCGTGAAGTCGATCGCATCGTACGCCACCGGGGCCTCGCCGGCCAGGCCCGTCACCCAGACCCCCGCCTGCTTCAGCCCCTCGATCGCCCGCGCGATGTTCACCACGCTCGCAATCCGCACGTGCGCCGATGCCCCGGCCGACGCCTTGGCCACCGTCCCGCTCATCGGCGCCGAGTGCCGCGTCTGCCGGATCACCCCGTCAACGCCCGCCGCCTCGGCATTCCGCAGGATCGCGCCGAAGTTCTGCGGATCCTCGATCCCGTCGAGCACCACGATCAGCGCCGGGCCGCGCGCCGCCGCCACCAGGCCCTCGGGCGTCCAGTCATCGCGCTGGGCCCCGACCTCGGCCACCACGCCCTGGTGCACCGCCCCGCGCGTCATCCGGTCGATCTCGACCAGGTCGACGAACGTCACGTCGATGCCCCGCGCGGCCGCATCGCGGGCGACCTCGCCCAGCCGCGGCGCCAGCGACGGCGCCACTTCCTCGACGTCGCCCTTCGCGTGCGCGCCGAGATCGCGCAACCCCCGCGCCCCGATCGTCACCGACGTCACGCGCCCGGCGCGCAACGCCTCGAGCACCGGGTTGACGCCGAAAATCAACATCCGCTCACGCCAGCCGCGCGACGGCCGCGGCAAACGCCGCCGCACGCGCACGCACGTCGGGCACCGGCTGCAGGCCGCCCGCCACCGGCAACGCCGCCCCACGTTCGATGGCCGGCACCGCCAGGTCGAGTTCCATCCCGCTCACGTCGCCCGTCAGCGCCACGCGCATCGGGTGGAACAGCGCCTTGCCCTTCTGCCCCGTCCGCGACCGCACCCGCGTCGCCAGCGCCCGGAACGCGTCGCGATCCGCCAGCGGCCCCGACGCGGCCGATTCCTCGGCGAGCGCCGCAATCACGTCCCGCACGCCCGGTTCCGCCAGTTCGGCCCGCACGTCGTCGCGCTGCAGCGCCACCTCGGCGTCGTACGCGAACAGGAACGCGAGGCGCGACGGCAACTCGTCGACACGGTCGACCGAGCCCGCCGCCAGCCCGACGACGTGTGCCAGGTACCCCTGCGCATCGTCGCGCAAGGCCCCGTGCACCACGCCCGCCCGCGCGAAATACGGCAGCGCCAGGTTCGCCAGCCGTCCCGGGTCGGCCACCTTGATGTAGTGGCGGTTGACCCACGCGAGCTTGTCGATGTCGAACACGCCCGCGCTCTTGCCCACGTCTTCGAGCCTGAACCGTGCCGCCAGGTCGGCCGCCGGCAGGATCTCGACGCCGTCGCCCGGCGACCAGCCAATCAGCGCCAGGTAGTTGACCAGCGCCTCGGGCAGGATGCCGTTGGCGCGGAACTCGGCCACCGACGTCGCCCCGTGCCGTTTCGACAACGGCGCGTGGTCTGGCCCCATCACCAGCGACAGGTGCGCGAACGTCGGCGGCGCATAGCCGAACGCGCGATACAACAGCACCTGGCGCGGCGTGTTCGACACGTGATCCTCGCCCCGGATCACGTGCGTAATCCCCATCAACGCGTCGTCCACGACCACGGCGAAGTTGTACGCCGGCCGGCCGTCAGACCGAACGATGACCGGGTCGCCGATGACGTCGGTGTGGAACACCACGTGCCCACGCACCACGTCGTCGAACCCGACATCGCCGACGGCGGGCACGCGGAAGCGGATGGCCGCCGCCTCGCCGGCGGCGAGCCGCGCCCGCGCCTCGTCGGCTCCGAGCGCCCGGCATCGCCCCGAGTACTTCGGCGGCTGCCCTGCCGCCAGGGCCGACTTCCGCTCCGCGTCGAGCTGCTCGGGCGTGCAGAAGCAGTGGTACGCGTCACCCTGCGCGAGCAGCCGGTCGGCGTGCGCCCGGTAGATGTCGAGGCGCTCCGACTGCCGGTACGGCCCGACCGCCCCGCCAGCCTCGGGCCCCTCGTCCCACGTCAGCCCCAGCCAGCGCAGGTCGTCGAGGATGCTCGCCTCAGACACGGCCGTCGAGCGCTCGACGTCGGTGTCTTCGATCCGCAGGACGAACGCCCCGCCCTGTCCGCGCGCGAGCAGCCAGTTGAACAACGCGGTACGGGCGTTGCCGACGTGCAGGTGCCCGGTCGGGCTGGGAGCGAAGCGCAGACGCATGGACGGAGACAGCGGGGACACGGAGTCGGCCGACTCCGGCACCGGGACCCTACGAGTATAGGGGATCAGGACCGGATCGACCAAGCGGGGGCGGCCATCGCGACACGCGGGTGGTCATCGCAGCGCGCGAGCGGTCATCGCGACACGCGGACGAGCATCGCGACGGCGTGGACCGCGAGCGCTTCGCCACGACCGGTGGCGTCGACGCCCTCATTGGTCTTGCCCTTGATCGAGATCGCATCCGGCTCGACCTGCAGGGCCCGGGCGAGCACCTGCCGCATCGCCCCGGTGTGCGGGCCAATCTTCGGACGCTCGCAGATCACCACGACATCGATGTTGCCGACCTCGTACCCCGCAGACCTGACCCGGGCGACGGCCGCCTCGAGCAACCGGACGCTGTCGGCGTCCTTCCACGCTGGATCGGTGTCGGGGAACAACTTCCCGATGTCGCCGAGATTGACCGCGCCGAGGATGGCGTCGGTGATGGCGTGACACACCGCATCGGCGTCGCTGTGTCCGACCAGGCCGCGTTCGTACGGAATCCGCACGCCGCCGAGGATCAGCGGTCGCCCCTCGACGAAGCGGTGCGAGTCGTATCCGACGCCAATCCTGCAGGGCAAGCCGGTCGCCATCTACTCCACCTTGCGGTCGGCCGTGTTGGCGCGCGTGCCCGCGATTGCGCCGGCGAGCACGAGGTCGGCAGGCACGGTGACCTTGATGTTGGTCGCATCACCGGGCACGATGGCGACCTTGAGGCCGAGCGCTTCGACCAGCGACGCCTCGTCGGTGGCCTCGTGCGTGGCCGACAGCGCCAGGGCGCGCGCCAGCACGTCGCGCCTGAAGCCCTGCGGCGTCTGCGCGAGGTAGACCTCGTCGCGGGGAATCGTGCGCGTGATGATCAGCGCGCCGTCGAGCGGCGCCACCTGCTTCACCGTGTCGTGCGCCCTGACGGCCACGATCGCGGCACCGTGCTCGGCCGCGGCCGCGATCGTCGCACCGATCAGGCCCGTGCTGACGAACGGACGCGCGGCATCGTGCACGAGCACGAGGTCGGCGCGGTCGCTGACCGCGGCCACGCCGTTGACCACCGAGTCCTGGCGCCGGCTCCCCCCGGCCACGGCGCGGAGCGTCGGCGACAGCACGCGCCCGATCACCGCCGCGGCGTCATCCACGAACGACGCCGGCAGGACGACGACGATCTCGTCGACCAGTCCGCAGTCGACGAACGCATCGACGCTGCGCTGGACGACCGTGCGGCCGTTCACGTCCATGAACTGCTTCGGACGATCGCCGCCGAACCTGGCCCCCGCGCCCCCGGCCACGATCACGGCTGCCACGCGCGCTCGATGCGTCATTGCACGTCCTCGCCGACGATCCGCCCGCCGGCACAACGCAGGACGCGTGCGCCCGTGAGGCGCATCGCGGCACGCGCCGTCCCGGCGCCAAGCGGTCGCGGCGTGAAGATCACGATCAGGGCTCGCCTCGTCTGCGCGGTCACCATCGTGCGCGCGGAATCAGACGACGGGTTGCCGAACGGGCCCTCGTCGTCGGCCAGCGTCAACCGGCCCGCGACGTGGACGACGTCCTTGCGAATGCCAGCATACTCCTCGCCTGCGGTCCCCACGCGCAGCGTCACCGGCCCGTGGATGGCGGCGAGGTCGTAGATCCCGAACGGCAGCTGTGTCTCGAGCGAGCACCAGTTCCCGATGTCGACCAGCGTGTTGACGCGTGGCAGCGGGTCACCCTTGCGCACGCGGCGCAACAGCGCCTCTGACGAGGGGCGCGTCCGCGTGGGATCGACGCCGAAGCGGCGGTACATGCCCCTGACGGCTGCGGTGACGTCTGCGCGCTCGGCCGATGCCGCCGCGGCGGCGGCCGCCGCCTGCAGTTCGTCGCCAAGCGCCGCATCGTCGGTCGTCACGCTCACGCCATCCACGTCGATGACGCCGGCCACGACGTGCGCCGACACCTCGGCGCTCACGGCGATCAGCACGCAGGCGCGCCCTGGGTCGTGCGCGCAACCGCCCCGGCGATGATGTCTTCGACGCGTTTGGCGAGTGCCTTCGCATCGTCGCGCGACAGGCCCTCGGTCTCGATCGGATCGAACACCTCGAGCGTGGCATGGCCGGGCGAGGTGGTGAGCTGGTTCTTCGGCATCACGTGGTGCGTGCCGGTCACCGCGATCGGCACCACGGGCAGCCCCGCCTCGATGGCCAGCTGGAAGATGCCGCTGCGGAAACGCCCGACGTTCCCGTCAGCACTGCGCGTGCCCTCGGGGAACACGATGAGCGAGTGCCCGCCGGCCATCAGCGTCTTGACCTGCGCAAACGCCGACGCGCCCGGGTTGTCACGCTGCACGAGCACGTGGCCCGCGCGGCGCAGGTGCCACCCAATGAACGGAAACGCCCCCAGCGACGCCTTCGCGATGATCCGCATGTCGAACGGCACGTGCCAGTAGATCACGGGGATGTCGTAGAAGCTCGAGTGGTTCGAGACGAACACGTACGACCGCTTCGGCGGCACGCGCTCGATGCCCGAGGGCGACACCGTCACGCCCGTGGTGGCGAGGATGCCCCACGACCACCACTGCATGCAGCGGTGGGCGAGCCGGCTGCCGCGGAACAGCGTCGAGGTGAGCGAGACCGTCCCGGCGACGATCGTGTAGAGGCCGATGGCGGGGATCAGGAAAAATACCGTCCGCCACCAGTGGAAGGCTGGAATACCCAACGGCGTGTGTGCTCAGGCCTGCGGCACCGGACGGCTGCGCTTCGAACCGTCGTCCTTGTCGGCGGCCGGTGGGGCGAGGGGAGGGGCAGGCGCCTGACCAGTCGGCCCGGCAGCCGCCTGCGGCGCGCCGTTGGCCGGCGCACCATGCTGCTGCGCGGGATCGATGTGGCGGCCGAAGATCATCTTGCCGGCCGTCGTCTGCAGCACCGAGGTGACGACGATGTCGATGGTGCGGCCGATCAACCGGCGCGCGTTGTCGACGACGACCATGGTCCCGTCGTCCAGGTACGCGACGCCCTGGTTGTATTCCTTGCCTTCCTTGAGGATGAACACCTTCATGAACTCGCCCGGCAGCACGACCGGCTTCAGGGCGTTGGCGAGTTCGTTGATGTTCAGGACGTCGATGCCGCGCAGCTGCGCGACCTTGTTGAGGTTGAAGTCGTTCGTGACGATCTTGGCCTTGAGCGTGCGCGCCAGCTCGATCAGCTTGAGATCGACCTCGCGCACGGCCGGGAAGTCGACGTCCGAGATGATCACCTCGACCGAGGCCATCTTCTGGATGCGTGCCAGGATGTCGAGACCACGCCGCCCGCGATTGCGCTTGAGCGCGTCAGACGAGTCGGCAACGAGCTGCAGTTCCTTGAGCACGAACTGCGGCACGACGAGGGTGCCATCGACGAAGCCGGTCTCGCACACGTCGGCGATGCGGCCATCGATGATGACGCTGGTGTCGAGCAGCTTGTAGCGCCGATCCGGCGGCGCCCCGCGGAAGAGGCTGAGCATGCGGGCCGGCTCGAGCCACTCGGCCCGGCGCACGCCCGTCACCACGCCGAGATACGTCAGGAAGAGCAGGACGACGCTGTGCAGGAACGCGATACGCCGGTCGGCGATGTTGGCCCAGAAGAGGGCGGCCCCGATCGTCTTGGCAATCAGCAGCCCGGCGGCCCCGCCGAGCAGCCCCCCGAGCATCATCGTGACCGAGACGCGCGTGAGACGCACCTCGAGCGCAACGCAGAGTCCGCCGAGCACGAGCCCGAAGGCCGCGTTCGACGCGAGATCGCCGAGAGGCAACGGCCTGAGGATGACTGCTGACGCGACGAGGCCGACGACGAACAGCGCACGGGCGAGCAAGAACCAGGTCATATGAAGACGACGCCGGGCCTCATCATACCCCTATCCACCCCGGTGCATGATCTCACCAGTCCACGAGGGCCTCGATCGCCTCCCCCACCCGGCGGACTTCGACCAGCTCGCACCCGGAGGGGACATCGGCCGGCGCACACGTCCCCTCGGGCACGACGCAGCGGGTGTATCCGAGCTGCGCGGCCTCCTTGACCCGCAGCGCCCCCTGGGGGACGCTCCGGACCTCGCCCGCCAGGCCGATCTCGCCGAACACCGCCGTCCGCTCGCGGATCGGGCGGTTCCGAACACTCGACGCGATGGCGCCGATCACGGCCAGGTCGGCGGCCGGTTCCTCGACCTCGATGCCGCCGGCGAGGTTCACGAACACGTCCTCGGCGACGAGGTTGAGGCCGGCGCGCTTCTCGAGCACGGCCAGCAGCAGCGAGAGGCGAGTCCGGTCGAGGCCGTTGGCGGTGCGCTGGGCGTTC
>JAEUQQ010000113.1 GCA_016789685.1 Acidobacteriota bacterium
GCAAGGCCAGACTACGGCGTCGACTGGAGCCAGCGCGCATGACCATGGCGCGATCGGCGCGACAGGCGCGCATGCCGGGTCAGGGATGCCGCCCATGGGCGCCCACGGCGACCACATGAAGATGGGCCAGCAGATGATTTCGAAGCTGGAGCAGGCGTCCGGTGCTGCGTTCGACCGCGAGTTCCTGCGCACCATGGCGCAGCATCACAAGATGGCAATCGACATGTCGCAGCCTGGAACTCGGTTCGCGTCTGACGACGTTCGCCAGTTCGCCGCCAACCTGGTGAACAGGCAAACGGCAGAACTGAAAGAGATCGAAACGCTGCAGCGCAAGGAGCAGTAGCGGTGCCCTTCAAGCCGACCCGCCGTCGCATGGTGCAGGGGCTCACCGCGACCGGCTTGCTCGCGGCGTCAGGACACTGGCCCAGCACGGTGTGGGCCGAAGGCCGGCGGCGAGAGGCATGGTCCGAAGTCCGTGGGACCGACTTCGACCTGCACATCGCGGAGACGAACGTCGACATCACCGGCCGCGAGCGCACCGCGTTGACCGTCAACGGTTCGTTGCCCGCCCCGACGCTGCGCTGGCGCGAAGGCGACACGGTGACGCTGCGGGTCAGCAACAGCGTCCCCGGAGAAGACGCGTCCATTCACTGGCACGGCATTCTTCTCCCCGCCAACATGGATGGGGTGCCGGGGCTGAGCTTCCACGGCATTCCTCCGGGCGGGACCTACGTCTACCGCTTCAACGTCCGCCAGGCGGGCACGTACTGGTACCACAGCCACTCGGCGTTCCAGGAGCAACAGGGGCTCTACGGCCCGCTCGTCATCGACGCCCGCGAGCCGGAGCCGTTCGCCTACGACCGTGAGCACGTCGTGATGCTGTCGGACTGGACGGACGAATCGCCAGAACGCGTCTTCTCGAACCTCAAGAAGCGCGCCGACTACTACAACTTCAACAAGCGCACGGTCGGCGACTTCATCCGCGATGTGCGGCGGCGAGGATTCGGCGCGACGGCGTCAGAGCGGGCGATGTGGGGGCGCATGCGTATGAATGCGACCGACCTCGCAGACGTCACGGGCGCGACCTACACCCACCTCGTGAACGGCCAGCCGCCGGGCGCGAACTGGACGGGCGCCTTCACACAGGGCGAGCGGGTGCGCCTGCGGTTCATCAACGGCGCCTCGATGTCGTACTTCGACGTACGGATCCCCGGACTGCCCATGACGGTGGTCGCCGCCGACGGACAGTACGTGCATCCGGTGACGGTGGACGAGTTCCGGATCGCGGTCGCCGAGACGCTCGACGTCATCGTGGAACCGCGCGGGCAGGACGCATACACGATCTTCGCGCAGTCCGTCGACCGCACCGGCTGTGCGCGCGGCACGTTGGCGGTGCGTCCGGGACTCGCCGCGGAGGTGCCGGACGTCGATCCGCGCCCGGTCCTCTCGATGGCGGACATGGGCCACGGCCACGACATGTCGGGCGAGCACGGGCAGATGTCGCACGGCAGCGGTGCGACCACAGGCACTGGGCACGAGGGGCACGGTGCGACTCCGGCTCCCGACCCGCACGCGGGCCACCAGATGCCGATGGACCCGCCGCCGACTGCAACCGCGCCGGATCCGCACGCCGCTCACCAGGGGGCCGGCATGGCCGGCATGTCGCACGGCAGCATGCCGTCCTCTGGCATGCAGTCACACCCAGCCAGCGAGCAGGGCAACCCGCTGGTCGACATGCAGACGATGTCGCCCTCGTCGAAGCTCGATGACCCGGGGCTCGGCCTGCGCGAGAACGGACGCCGCGTGCTCACGTATGCGGATCTCCGGAGCACGTTCGCGGATCCCGACGGCCGCGAGCCGGGCCGCACGATCGAACTGCACCTGACCGGGCACATGGAGCGCTTCGCCTGGTCGTTCAACGGCATCAAGTTCTCGAGCGCCGAGCCGTTGCGGCTGAACTACGGCGAACGTCTGCGCATCGTCCTCGTGAACGACTCGATGATGTCGCACCCGATCCACCTGCACGGGATGTGGAGCGATCTCGAAAACGACGACGGGGCGTTCCAGGTGCGGAAGCACACAGTGGACATGCCGCCGGGGACGCGACGCAGCTATCGCGTGCGCGCGGATGCGCTCGGCCGATGGGCCTATCACTGCCACCTGCTCTACCACATGGAAGCGGGCATGTTCCGCGAGGTCCGGGTGGAGGAGTCATGAGGAGAGCCGCGCGGACATGCTTCCTCGTCGCAGCGCTGGTCGCGGTGTGGCAAGGCGCAGGCATCGCCCAGCCGTCGCAAGACCCGGCGGCTGAACCGCCAGCGCCGCCGGTCACTTCGCCGCAGCACCTCGCACATGAACCGCAGACGCCAGCCCCTGCCCAGCCGCAAGGGCATCAGCACCATCCCGCGCCTCAATCGCCCCCGGGCCAGACACAGGCGCCGGCACACGCGCACGACGCGCCATTCGGTGGCGTCGTCCCACCGATCACGGACGAGGATCGCGCGGCCGCCTTCCCGGATGTCGAAGGCCACACGCTGCACGACCGGGCGGTGCACTACCAGGTGCTGATGGACCAGTTCGAATGGTCCGGCGGCAACGGTGGGGTCACGGCGTGGGACAACACGAGCTGGATCGGCGGCGACGTCCATCGCGCCTGGTTCCGCACCGAAGGCGACGTCGTCGACGGACACGTCGAGGCGGCCGACGTGCATGTGCTCTACGGCAAGGCGATCTCGCCGTGGTGGGATCTCGTCGGTGGCGTCCGGCAGGACATGCGGCCAGGACCCGCGCGGACCTGGGCGGCCTTCGGCATTCAAGGCCTCGCGCCGTACTGGTTCGAGGTGCAGGCCACGGGCTACCTCGGCGCCGAAGGGCGCACGCACGCCCGCGTCGAGGTCGAGTACGAGTTACTGCTCACGAACCGTCTCGTGCTTCAACCGCTCGTCGAGTTGGAGGTGTACGGCAAGGCCGATCCCGAGCGCCGCATTGGCGCCGGCATCAGCAGCCTCGAGACCGGGCTCAGGCTGCGGTACGAGATTCGTCGCGAGATCGCCCCCTACGTCGGGCTCAGTTGGGAACGCGCCTTTGGCGGCACTGCCGACTACGCCCGCGACGACGGCGAATCGGTGTCGCATCTGCGGCCCGTCGTGGGCCTCCGCGTCTGGTTCTGACATCCCACGCCGCTTCGCCCCCGCGGGCTGAGGAGTCTCATGCACACGCACGCCCACGCACACACATCCGCCACGTCGGTCATCGACCCGGTGTGCGGGATGACGATCGATCCCGAGCAGGCTGCCGGTCACGTCGTGTTCGAGGGGGCGACCTACTACTTCTGCAGCGAGTCGTGTCTGCAGAAGT
Source organism: Acidobacteriota bacterium (assembly GCA_016789685.1). GTDB lineage: Bacteria > Acidobacteriota > Vicinamibacteria > Vicinamibacterales > JAFNAJ01 > JAEUQQ01. The sequence continues at coordinate 3,358 of JAEUQQ010000113.1, forward strand.
TCCGTGACGAGCCGGCGCGCTACGTGCCCGGGCCGACGGGGTCGACGCACGCACTCCACCCACGGACGGATCCGCGGCCGACACCACCGCCCCAACAGCAGCCTTCAAGCGACACGACCACGTCCGACACCGTCTACACGTGTCCGATGCATCCCGAGATCCGCCAGAACCGACCCGGGGCCTGCCCAAAGTGCGGCATGGCGCTCGAACCGGTCATGCCCGCGCCAACGCCGACGAAGACCGAGTACACCTGCCCCATGCACCCGGAGATCGTCCGAGACGCACCCGGTGCGTGCCCGATCTGTGGGATGGCGCTCGAGCCGAGGACGGTCGGTGTCGAGGACGAGGAGAACCCTGAACTCCTCGACATGCGGCGCCGCTTCTTGTGGGGCGCCCTCCTTGGTGCGCCAGTGTTCGTGCTGGCCATGTCCGACATGCTGCTCGGTGCCGGCCTCGGCGGACGCATCGACCTTCGGATCACCAACTGGCTTGGGCTCGCGCTCGCGACCCCCGTTGTCTGGTGGGCCGGCTGGCCGTTCTTCGAGCGCGGGTGGGCCTCTATCGTCAACCGCAGCGCCAACATGTTCACGTTGATCGCGCTGGGCGTCGGCGCGGCGTATCTCTACAGCGCGGCCGCCACGATCGCGCCCGGGGTGTTTCCGGACGGGTTCCGCATGCACGGGGTGGTGGAGACCTATTTCGACTCGGCCGTGGTGATCACGGTACTGGTGCTGCTCGGCCAGGTGCTGGAACTCCGTGCGCGAGCCCGCACGGGAACGGCCATCAAGGAACTGCTCGGTCTCGCGCCGAAAACCGCACGACTGGTCACCGACGAAGGCGAGCGCGACATCCCCCTCGCACACGTGCACGTCGGCAACCGCCTGCGGGTGAGACCTGGCGAGAAGGTGCCGGTGGACGGTGTCGTCGTCGAGGGGCGCAGCGCCGTGGACGAGTCGATGGTGAGCGGCGAGCCGCTTCCCGTCGAGAAGGTCGCCGGCGCGCGCGTGGTCGGCGGGACGATCAACGGCACCGGGGCGCTGCTGATGGAAGCCGACCGAGTCGGACAAGACACGTTGCTGGCGCAGATCGTCCGGATGGTGGGAGAGGCACAACGGAGTCGCGCGCCGATCCAGCGCTACGCGGACGTGATCGCCTCGTACTTCGTGCCGGCCGTCATCGCGACGGCCGTCGTCACGTTCATCGTCTGGGCGCTGATAGGTCCAGAGCCGCGTCTCGCGCACGCGCTGGTGAACGCCGTGGCCGTGATCATCATCGCGTGCCCGTGCGCGCTCGGACTCGCGACGCCCATGGCGATCATGGTGGGAACAGGGAAGGGCGCGCAGTCGGGCGTCCTCATCAAGAACGCCGAGGCGCTGGAGCGTCTCGAGAAGGTCGACACGCTCGTCGTCGACAAGACGGGCACCCTGACGGAGGGCAAGCCACGGGTCGTGGACGTCGTCACTGCCGACGGCGTGGACCGGCGCGAGTTCCTGCGGTTGGCTGCGGGGCTCGAGCAGGCGAGCGAGCACCCGTTGGCGGCCGCCGTGGTCGCCGGCGCGAGGGACGCCGGCGTCGAACCCGCGTCGGTCGAGTCGTTCGAGTCCCACACCGGGACCGGCGTGACCGGCCGCGTCGCCGGGCGGGCACTGGCGATCGGGAATGCCACGCTCATGCGAGACCAGGGGATTGCCCTCGGCGCGCTCGCTTCGCAAGCCGATGCACGTCGCGCCGACGGCCAGACCGTGATGCTGGTGGCCATCGACACGACGCTCGCGGGGATCGTCGCGGTCGCGGACCCCGTGAAGGCGTCCACTCCGGACGCGATTCGCGCCTTGCACGAGGCCGGCCTGAAGATCGTCATGCTCACCGGTGACACACGGGCCACGGCGGAGGCCGTGGCGCGGCGGGTAGGCATCGATGCGGTCGAAGCCGACGTCCTCCCTGCGCAAAAACGCGATGTGGTGGCGCGCCTGCAGCGGGAAGGGCGAACAGTGGCGATGGCCGGCGATGGCGTCAACGACGCGCCAGCGCTCGCTGAAGCGGCGGTGGGGATCGCGATGGGCACGGGCACGGACGTCGCGATCGAGAGTGCGGGCGTGACGCTGGTGCGCGGCGATCTGCGGGGGATCGTGCAGGCGCGTCACCTGAGTCGCCTCACCCTGCGCAACATCCGCCAGAACTTGTTCCTGGCCTTCGTCTACAACACGATCGGCGTGCCCGTTGCGGCAGGCGTGCTCTACCCGTTCCTCGGGATCCTGATCAGCCCGATCTGGGCCTCAGCGGCGATGACGCTCAGCTCGGTGTCAGTGATTCTCAATT
>JAEUQQ010000203.1 GCA_016789685.1 Acidobacteriota bacterium
ACCTGGGAGGGTCGCGTGTTCGACCGGCTCGCGGGCGAGAGTCGTCGGTTGTCGTACGCGCGCGCCTCGGACTGGGCGTTCTACTCCGGCGCGACGTGCGCCACCACGGCGCCGTGCGGTGCGTCGTCGCGTCCGTCGCTCAGCGCCGATGGACTCCAGGTCGCGGTGTCGCAGTTCGCCAATTCGCCGGCGCGGGTGTTCGACCTGTGGGTCAGCGATCGCCGCGCCCCGTCGGCGAAGCACCTCGGTTACACCACTGCCGCCGGAACGCAACTGACGGCCAACACCCGTGAGGTCGCGCTCAGCGGCGATGGGCAGCGGGTGGCCTACGCGGCGACCGATCCCGACACCGGCGCGACGCAGGTCTGGGTCTACGTCCTCGATCAGCACGACAACCAGATGCCCGACTACTGGGAGGAGTCTGTCGGACTGGGCTACGGCGTTGCCGGTGGCACGATCGACTCCGACGGCGATGGTGCGAGCAATCTCGACGAGTACCGCGCCGGCACACATCCGCTGGGCTTCTTCCGCTACTACCTGGCCGAGGGCGCCACCAGCGCGTTCTTCTCGACGAACCTGGCGATCGCGGGTGGCGCCCCCGCGCTGCTGACGTTTCAGCGTGCCGATGGGATCGCCGTCACCGACTTCCACGCCGGACAGTTGTCGACGTCACCGATCCTCGTCGACGTCGGCCGCCTGCCGGGGATGGAGCGCGCGGAGTTCTCGACGGTGGTCGAATCGCCCCACCCGCTCGTCGTCGATCGTACATTGACGTGGGATCGCCGTGCGTACGGCGGGCATGCCGAAACCGCGCAGGCGAGGCCCCGCACCACCTGGTATTTCGCCGAGGGAGCGACACATTCGGGCTTCGACCTCTTCTACCTCCTGCAGAACCCCGGCAGCGAGCCGGCCGACATCGCGGTGACCTACCTGCGGCCGGCACCCGCCGCGTCGCTGGTGAAGCACTACGTCGTGCCCCCGGCGAGCCGCTTCACGATCTGGGTGAACCAGGAACACCCGTTGCTGGCCTCGACCGACGTGTCGGCGCAGATCGAGTCGGCCAACGGCGTGCCGTTGTTCGCCGAACGCGCCTTGTACGCAACGCGTGCCGGCAGGATGTTCGACGCAGGGCACGCTGCGTTCGGGATCGCCGACCTTGCCGACGAGTGGTACTTCGCCGAGGGACACACGGGCACGATGTTCGACGAATTCCTCACCATCGCCAATCCCGGCGTCACGGCGACCGACGTCGACGTGACGTACCTCCTGCCAGACGGCGACACGATCGCCACCGTGCATCACGTCGCGGCATCGAGCCGCTACACGATCTGGGTCGACCACGACGACCCGCGGCTGGCCGACACAGCGGTCTCGGCGGTCGTGCGCGCGCGCAACGACGTCCGCATCGCCGCCGAGCGCGCGATGTGGTGGCCGGGGCCGACGGCGGCCACATGGCACGAAGCGCACGTCGTCGCCGGCGCCACGCGGGCGTGGCGTCGCTGGGAGATTGCCGACGGCCGCACCGGTGCAGGCGCGAGCATGTACGTCCTGATCGGCAACCCCACGGCGACGGCCGGCACGGCGCGTGTCACGCTGACGGCTGGCTGGGCTTCGACGACGCGCGAGTACGCCCTCGCGCCGACGAGCCGCGTCAACGTGTCACTCGATGCCGACTTTCCGTCGCCGCCGGCGTCACGCTTCTCGATCTCGGTCGAGAGCGACACCAACATCGTCGTCGAGCGCGCGACGTACTGGGATGCGGACGGCGAGTTCTGGGCTGCCGGAACCGCGGCGCTCGCCGTCGAGCGTCCGCTCGTGTACACGAACGAAGCGGCGTTCACCGCCGCGACCGGGGCGGCCCATCGAACGACATTCGAGACACTGCCGGCAGGCAGTTCCCAGAACCTGCCGTTCACGCTCGACGGGCTGACACTGTCGGGCCTCGCGTTGGGCTCTGTTCTCATCAGGCCGGGTAGCCCGTCGTACATCCCGACCAACTACGTCGAACTCAGCCTCCCGGTCGGTGCCAGGCACTTCCTGGTCACGCCTCCTGCCGGCACGCGAGCGATCGGCCTCTACGTGGCGACGGGCGGAACGCCAGGCCCTGTCGTGACGTTCATGGACGCGGCCGGCGGAGGCGCGTCAGTGATGGAACCCGGCGGGTTCGTGGGCATCGCGTCGCCGGTCGACATCGTGTCGGTCAGGATTTCGGCGACGAAGATGTTCACGACGTCGGGCTTCCCGATGAACTCGGTCAGCAACCTCGGTTTCGTGCTGACGCCGTGAGATGACGAAGCCCGCCGACCGCCGTCGTCGCTTCTTCCCGATCGGCCTGGATCGGCCTCAGAACAGGCCGACAACGTGACCGGCGGCGTCGATGTCGATGCAGGTGGCCGCGGGCACCCGCGGCAGGCCCGGCATCGTGCTGATGCCACCGCAGACGGGCACGAGGAAGCCGGCGCCCGCCGACAGGCGGATCTCGCCCACTGACAGCCGGAAGCCTGTCGGGCGGCCCTTCAGTGCGGGATTGTCGCTCAGCGACAGGTGCGTCTTGGCGATGCAGACGGGGAGTTGATTGAACCCGAGTTCGGCGTAGGTCTCCATCTGCCGCAGCGCCGTCGCCGAGAAGTCGACCCCGTCGGCCCCGTAGATGCGCGTGGCCACGGTGGCGATTTTCTCGCCGATCGACGCCTCGAGCGGGTACAGGAACCGGAACTGGTGTGGACGCTCGCAGGCCTCCACGACGGCCGTCGCCAGCGCCGCCGCACCTGGCCCTCCCCACGCCATCGCGTTGTGCGTCACGGCGGCATCGGCCCCGGCTCGCATCGCCTGCTCGCACACGCAGGCGTGCTCGCGTTCGGTGTCGGTTTCGAAGGCGTTGACGGCGACGACCACCGGGACGCCGAAGATCTTCAGGTTCTCGACGTGCTTGACGAGGTTGCCCATGCCGAGGGCCAGCGACTCGAGATCCTCGCGCATCAGGGCGGGGTCGAGGGGCTTGCCCGGCGCGATCGCGAACCGGCCCGAGTGCGCCTTGAGTGCGCGCACCGATGCGACGAGCACCGCGCAGTCGGGCTCGAGCCCCGAGACACGGCACTTGATGTCCATGAACTTCTCGGCGCCGAGATCGGCGGCGAATCCCGACTCGGTGACGACGTAGTCGGCCAGGCCGAGCGCGATCTGGTCGGCGACGACCGAGCTGTTGCCGTGGGCGATGTTACCGAAGGGCCCCGTGTGCACGAGCGCCGGGCCGCCCTCGAGGTTCTGGACGAGGTTCGGCTCGAGGGCATCGCGCAGCAGCACCGCCATGGCACCGGCGCACCCGATCTCCTCGGCGGTGACCGGCCGCCCGCTGGTCGTTTCGCCGATGACGATGCGGCCGAGGCGCGCGCGCAGGTCGGCGAGATCGGTCGCCAGGCCCAGGATGGCCATCACCTCGCTGGCCACGGTGATGTCGAAGGCGGTCTCGCGACGCGGGCCGTCGAGGGCTACGCCGAGGCCGATCACGATGTGACGCAGCACGCGGTCCGAGATGTCGAGGACGCGCCGCCACTGCACGGTGCCCGGATCGATGTCGAGCGGATTGCCGAAGTGGAGGTGGTTGTCGATCATCGCCGCGAGCAGGTTGTGGGCCGCGCCCACGGCGTGGATGTCGCCGGTGAAGTGAAGGTTGATGTCCTCCATGGGCACGAGCTGCGCGTAGCCGCCGCCGGTGCCGCCTCCCTTGATGCCGAAGACCGGCCCCAGCGAGGGCTCGCGCAGGCACGTCACGGTCGCGTGCCCCGCGCAGCGCAGGGCCTGTCCCAGGCCGATGGCCGTGACGGTCTTGCCCTCGCCGAGCGGTGTCGGGGTGATCGCGGTCACGTCGATGTACCTCGCGCGAGGCCTCCTGGCCACGCGGTCGCGCACGTCGAGGTGCACCTTGGCCACATGGCGTCCGCAGGCGTGGAACTCGTCGGGACGCAGGCCGAGTTCGGTGGCGACATCCGCGATGGGGCGCAGGGTCCTGGCGTGGGCAATCGCCAGGCTTCGCGATGCGGGCGGTGCGGTGAGGGTGGCCATGCGGGGTCTCCGGGGGCAGGCGAGTCGCGACGCAGCATGCGCACGCGACACGGGTGTCTGCCACCCTGCCACCAAGGCAAACCACGGGCCAGTGCAGCCGGGAGGCGCTGCGGGGCACATCAGGCGCCTGCGCGATGCCGGCGTGGTCGCGCGGCGGTCGGTATTTCAGATTGAAACGTGCGATTTCAGCGTGTCGTCACCGCGTCGTCGGCGTGTCGTCGTCAGGGCCCGAGAGCCCGTACTGGCGGAGGCGGCGCCAGAGCGTGACCGTGCTCATGTTGAGTGCCTCGGCCGCCTTCCGCCGGTTCCCTCGGAAACGCTGGAGGGCCTCTTCGATAAGGGCCCGCTCGTTGCGTCGCACGTCGAGCGACCCTCCGGCCGACCGCGCCGCCTGGCGGCGTACGCGGACCTCGGCTGGCAGTTCGGCGGGCGTGATGCGCGTGTCGGCGGCGAGGATGACCCCGCGCTCGACGGCATGCTCGAGTTCTCGGACGTTGCCCGGCCACGGATACCCGACGAGCAGAGTCATCGCCGCCGGCGAGATCGTGCGGACGTCCTTCTTGAAGCGTGCGGCCGCCCGGCGCAGGAACTCCTGCGCGAGCGCCGGAATCGCCTCGCGACGCTCGCGCAGCGGCGGCACCGTGATGACGAACGCCCCGAGGCGGAAGTAGAGGTCCTCGCGGAACGTCCCGGCCTCGATGGCCCCGCGCAGATCCCGGTTCGTGGCCGCGACGACGCGGGCGTTGACGCGGATGGTCCGCTCGCCGCCGACGCGACGGATCTCGTGCTCCTGCAGGGCGCGCAGCAGCTTGGCCTGGAGCGACGGCGCCATCTCGCCCACCTCGTCGAGGAAGAGCGTGCCGCCGTTGGCCACCTCGAACAACCCGGCCTTGTCGCGCACGGCGCCGGTGAACGATCCCCTGACGTGGCCGAAGAGCTCCGACTCGAGCAGCGTCTCGGTGAGCGCCGCACAGTTCACCGACACCAGGGTACCGGCCGCGCGCGCGCTCTGGTCGTGGATCATGCGCACGACGAACTCCTTGCCCGTGCCGCTCTCGCCGTTGACGAGCACGGTCGTGTCGAGCGGGGCCACGCGCGCGGCGAGTTCGAGCACGTCGCGCATGGCGGTGCTCGCCAGCACGAAGCGCTTGCTGCGGGCATGGCGGCTCACCCGCTCGCGCAGCGAGTCGAGCTCGCGAGTGCGATCGGCCAGCAACCGCTCGCGCTTCGCGAGTTCCTGCCGCTGCCGATGCACGGCGACACGCAACCGCTCGACTTCGCCCGCCAGGTCGGCACCCTGGAAGTCGAACCGGAACTGCTCGGCCTCGCCTCCCCAGCTGGCCGCATCGCGGCCCACGAGCGTGCATCCGCTCGCGCCGGTGCCCTGGCACCGGGTCTCGCGGAAGTAGACCTCCTGGCCGAGACAGGCGCTGGTGTAACCGCTGGCATACCCGACGAGCGACCAACACACGGGCGCCTCGGCCCGCCCGTAGTGGTGCAGGTGTTGCTCGGCCTCGTACGACTGATACCACACCACTTCGGCATGGAACACCCGCGTCGCCAGGTCGTAGTCGAGGCGCGACATCTCGGCCTGCACGAGCCCTTCGAGCGTGTGCAGGGCCGGCCCGGCCCGCACCGCGTCGAGCGGATCGGCCCACTTGAAGTGATCACGCAGGCTGACGGCGTCGTGATAGCCGTCGGCGAAGCCGAAGCGGAGCAACAGGCGTCGTGCCGTCGCGAGGCCGAGGGTCGCGATCAGCTCCTTGCGCAGCAGCCCCATGGCTGCCGCGCTGAGGATGACGACCCGTTGTTCGTGGAAGCGGATCTGCCCCTCGTCGCGCCGGAAGTCGAGGACGTCGGGGAGCTGCAGGTCCTGGAGGCTCTTCATCGCGAGGCCGCTGGCGCGGCCGTCGAGCAGTCTACCCGGTTCCGGCACGGCGCCGTTCGTCGCTCTGGGCTCCGGCCGAGCCGTCGGTGCCCGGATCGGCCAACGCCCGCAGGAAGGTCAGGTCGGCCGCGACGACGCCGAAGACACGGCGGGCTTCGCTCCAGTAGTAGGACGCCTTCTGGCACGGACAATCGGCCGAGCACGGATCGGCCGATCGGGCGAGGTACGCCCGTCGGCGATGCATGACGGTCGCGTCGTGCCACGCGGTGAGGCGTTCGGCGAGCGACTGGGCTTCGGGGGTGCCGACACGCGCGGCGAGGAGGTCGTAGGAGTTCATGTCATCGGCTCGAAGGAGGTGACAGCCGGTATCGCCGGGCACGCACGCCGGGCGCATTCCCCCCGGGCCACTGGCGCGGTGGGGGTGCGGCGAGTCGCCGCACCACGACTGTCTGGACTCCCCTCGACATGAGCAAGACGGCTGCCACGCCGGCGGTGCGCGCAGGCGTGGGCAACGGGCGGTGCGTGGACGCCGGACGGGGCCCGCGGGACGCGGCCGTGTTTCATCTTGAAACATGCTCATTTCAAGATGAACACGCGCCCCGGCGCGCGCCACCGCGCGGGGCCTCGCCGGGGGCCATCTCGCGGGGGCGGTGGTGCGACAACCGGAGCCGGGGCCGGCGGCGCGGGAGTTGCTCTCACGTCGTGCGCCGGCGCTGTCCCGGCCCGTTGCGCACATGGAGTTCATCATCGCCGCCGCACGCGGCCATCTCACGCCCGACGACAGGGCCTACGCCGAGTACCGGATCTTCTCGGCCCTCGGCCGCCTCGCCGATCACGTGACCCTCGTGTGGATCGAGTTCGACCACGCCCCGACCGCCGGGAGCGCCCGCCGTGTGACCTGCCTCGTGCGCGTGGCGTCGGCGCTCGGGGCGGTGGCCGTTCGACGATCGGCTCCCCTCCTCTCGCGCGCCGTCGACCTGGCCGCCGCGCGGCTCGCCCTCGTCGCTGGGGACGTGCTTGGCGGTTCACCGGTCAGCGCCCGCGCCGCTGACCGGTCATCACCAGCGGGTCGAGCACGTCGGCGCTCTGCGCCTCGCTGAGGATGCCGCGCTCGCGCACCAGGTCGAGGATGCCACGGCCCGACGCCATGGCGTCGCGCGCCAGTTCGGTCGCACGCTCGTACCCGATCACGGGATTGAGCGCCGTCACCGTGCCGATGCTGTAGTCGACGTAGTGCCGGCACACGTCGGCATTAGCCGTGACGCCGTCGATGCAGTGGGCCTGGAGCGCATGCGCGGCGTTGATTAGGAGCATCTGCGCCTCGAAGATGCACGCGGCGATGACGGGCTCGAACACGTTCAGCTGCAGCTGCCCGCCCTCGGCGGCCATCGACACGGTGAGGTCGCTCCCGATCACGCGGTAGCAGACCATGTTGACGACCTCGGGAATCACGGGGTTGACCTTCCCCGGCATGATCGACGAACCGGGCTGCCGCGGGGGCAGGTTGATCTCGCGGAACCCGCAGCGCGGTCCCGATGACAGCAACCGCAGGTCGTTGCAGACCTTCGAGAGCTTGATCGCCAGGCTCTTCATGCACGACGAGTACTGCACGTACGCCTGCGTGTCCTGCGTCGCCTCGATGAGGTCGGGCGCCACGTGGATGGGGAACCCGGTGATGCGCGCAAGGTGATCGGCACACCGCTGCGCGTAGCCGTCGGGCGCATTCAACCCGGTGCCGATGGCCGTCGCGCCCATGTTGATCTCGCACAGCGCGCGCTGCATCTCGTCGAGGGCCCGGATCTCGCCAGCCAGCGTCTCGCCGAAGGCGTTGAACTCCTGCCCGAGGGTCATCGGCACGGCATCCTGCAGTTGCGTCCGGCCCATCTTGACGATGCCGGCAAACTCGTGGCCCTTCGCGCGGAAGGCAGCGATCAACGCACCCATCGCCTGGCCGAGACGCACGTTGCCGAGCGCCATCCCCACGTGCAGGGCCGTCGGGTAGGCGTCGTTGGTCGACTGCGACAGGTTCACGTGGTCGTGCGGGCTGCAGTGCTCGTAGGCCCCCTTCGCGTGCCCCAGGTGCTCGAGGGCGAGGTTCGCGATCACCTCGTTGGCGTTCATGTTGGTCGAGGTACCGGCGCCGCCCTGGAACACGTCGAGCCGGAACTGCTCGTGGAATCGGCCGTCAATGAGTTCGCGGCACCCCCACTCGATGCCGGCGAGCACGTCGCGCTCGAGCAGGCCGCAGTCGGCGTTGGCCCGGGCAGCCGCGAGTTTCACCATGGCCATGGCGACGATCAGGTCGGGATAGAGGCGCAGTTCGACCCCCGAGAGATGGAAGTTCTCGAGTGCGCGGGCGGTCTGGATGCCGTAGTAGGCGGCATCGGGCACGGCCTTCTGGCCGAGCAGGTCGTGTTCGATGCGGGTCGGGGTCACTGACATGGTGGGCACCTCCGGTGTGCCATCCCATGCAGATGCAACGCGGCTGCCGTCGGTAGGCGCGGGCCGCGGCCACGTCCGCCGGGCGCACCCTCCGGACTACGTCCCGCAGAACGTCCGGTACGTCCCGTCGCCGCCGACCGGCGGTTCGGCCAGCGCGTCATCGGATCGCTTGTGGTCGTAGGGCGCCGCGAGCGCCGCGAGCAGGCGTGTCAGCGGCGCGAGGTCACCCTGCTCGGCAGCGGCGAGGGCCTCTTCGACGCGGTGGTTGCGCGGGATCACCGCCGGGCTCGACCGCTGCGCCAGCGCTGCAACCTCGACGCCATCCTGCGGCTGACGCGCGAGGCGCGCCTGCCATGCGCGATGCCACAGCCCGAACACAGGGTCGATCCCGGCCCGCGCCGCCGGCCCGCCAAGGCTGGCGAACATCCGGAACGTGTTCGTGTAGTCGGCACGCGTATCGTGCATCCACGTGAGGAGGTCGCGCGCGAGCCGTTCGTCGCCGGCCTCTTCGGTGAACAGGCCGAGCTTCGCGCGCATGCCGGCCATCCAGTGTGCGCCGATGCGGTCGGCAAAACGGGCCAGGACGGCCGTGGCGGCCTCGACGCCGCGCGCGCGATCGGTGTCGATCAGCGGCAACAGCGCTTCGCCGAGTCGCGCCAGGTTCCACTGCGCGATCGCGGGCTGGTTGCCGTAGGCGTAGCGTCCATCGGCGTCAATCGAACTGAACACGGTGTCGGGGTCGTACACGTCCATGAACGCGCATGGCCCGTAGTCGATGGTCTCGCCGGCAATCGACATGTTGTCGGTGTTCATCACGCCGTGGATGAACCCGACCAGCTGCCAGCGCGCGACGAGCGCGGCCTGCCGCTCGGCGATGGCCTCGAACAGCGCGAGGTACGGCTGCGCCGCGCCCGCGAGATCGGGGTAGTGCCGCTGCACGGTGTAGTCGGCCAGCGCGCGCAGCGCGTCGGCGTCGCGGTGAGCCGCCGCCCATTCGAAGGTGCCGACGCGCAGGTGGCTGGCGGCAATACGCGTCAGGACGGCACCGGGCAGGGGCCGCTCGCGATACACGGGCTCGCCGGTCGCCGCCACGGCCAACGCACGCGACGTGGGGATGCCGAGCGCATGCATCGCCTCGCCGACGATCAGTTCGCGGAGCATCGGCCCGGTGGCGGCCCGCCCATCGCCCCGCCGCGAATACGGCGTGGGCCCCGCCCCTTTCAGCTGGACGTCGACACGCTCGCCGCCAGGGGTGATCTGCTCGCCGAGCAGGATGGCGCGCCCGTCGCCGAGGGCGGTGAAGTGCCCGAACTGGTGGCCGGCGTATGCCTGCGCCAGCGGTTGCGCACCGGGCGGCAGGGCGTTGCCGGCGAACATCGCCGCGCCCTCGGGCGACGCGAGGGCCTCGACGTCGAGGCCGAGATGCCGTGCCAGCGGCCGGTTCAGGACGACCAGCTCGGGGCGCGCGACGTGCGTCGGCATGACGCGCGCGTGGAAGAGCGCGGGCAGGGTCGCGTACGAATGCTCGAGGCGCCAGCCGTTCACGATGTCGCCGGCGTCCGGATGGTGATGGTCTCGAGCCCGCGTGCGCCAGGCCCCGTCTCGGACTTCCGCAGCAGCAGGGCGAACGCGACGCCGACCACGCCCATCGTCGAGAAGAGCCACATGCCGGGACTGTAGCCTGCGGGATTCGACACACTGGCACCGGCGGCATCGTTGGCCGCGCCGATGCTCCAGTTCATCACCATGACGCCCACCTGCTGCACCAGCGTCATCAGCGCGTACGCCGTGCCGAGCCGGTTCTGGTCGACGACGTAGGTGACCGACGGCCACATGACGGCGGGAATGAGCGAGAACGCGATGCCGAGCAGCGCAATCGGGACGTAGAGCGACGGCGTCACGCCGAGCCCGGGGACGAGCAGCACGAAGGCAGGCACGAGCAGGAGGGAGCCGGCGAGCATGAACAACGCGCGCCGGCCGACGCGGTCGACGAGGAGGCCGAACAGCGGCGTCGCCACCATCGCCGACAACGGCAGCACGCTGTTGAGGAACCCGCCGAGTTCGCGCGAGGCGCCGTGGCCTTCCATGAAGAACTTGATCGCAAACGACCTGAACGGGAAGACGGCGGCATAGAACACGAGGCACAGGCCGACCATCAGCCAGTACGACCGCGTGAACTTGAAGAGGTCGGCGACCACGAGCGTGTCGGTGCCGCCAGCCTGCCCGAGTTCGTACGTGCGCTGCGCCCGGGTCTCGAGCACCCAGTAGACGGCTGCGCCGATGACGCCGATGGCGCCGGCCGCCACGGCGAGCACCAGCGGACCACGCCAGGTCTCGAACAGGGGCTGCGCCCAGGTGGGCGAGTTGTCGGCGGCCACCGAGGCGAGCCGCGCCACCAGCAGGTTCACGCCGAAGGCGAATCCCAGTTCCTTGCCCTTGAACCACTTGGCGAGCGCCGTGGTGACGGCGACGATGAGCGATTCCGCGCCGAGGCCAAGCACGAAGCGCCCGGCGAGCATCGCGGGGTACGAGCCCGACGAGGCGTTGATGAGCGCGCCGATCAGGCAGACCACGGCAAACACGAGCCCGGCCACGCGCACGCCGATGCGATCGACGAGGATGCCGCCGAGCAGGAGGGTCGTGATCGCCGAGACGTTGTAGATCGAGTAGAGCCAGCCGATCTGCGTGTCGCTGTAGCCGAGTTGCGAGGCGAGCAGGTCGGCAACGGGCGCGATGCTGTCGTAGATGTAGTAGTTCCCGCCCATGGCGAGGCTGAGGAACAGCAGCACGGTCCAGCGGTACGCGGTCGGCGGAGTCGGCCTGGCGCCGTGAACGGCGGAGTCTGGCATGGGGTGTCCTGTGCGGGAGGGCGTTCCGGGACGCCCACGCGGGTGCCGCGTGTCGGCCTCGCAGCCCAGGCCATTCTACCCTCCGGCGTTGGCGGGTCGTCCGGCATGTGTTGGCCGGCGGGGGTCAGATCGTGCGGAATGCGATGGAGAAAGATGTGCCCCCCGGCAACCGATCGGGGGTCAGGTCGTGCAAAATGCGATGAAGAAAGATGTGACCCCCTCGATGACTTGCAGGATTGCTCTCGCGAATCTGCCGTTCCCGGCGTCGCCGGCCGACTCGGTCGCACGCGTCGTCGCGGCCGTGGCCGGCGCCGCCGCACTCGGCGCGGCGGTCGTCTGCTTCCCCGAGTGCTACGTGCCCGGCTACCGCGCGCCAGGCCGGGCCGTGCCGCCTCCAGACGCCGCGTTCCTCGACCGTGCGTGGGCCGATGTCGCCGCCGCCTCGCATCGGGCCGGCGTGGTCACCATCCTCGGCACCGAGCGTGTGGTCGACCGGCGCCTGGTCGCGACGGCGCTCGTGATCCAGGGCGACGGGACGCTCGCTGGCTTCCAGGACAAGGTGCAGATCGATCCGTCCGAAGACGGCCTCTACGCGCCCGGCGTCGGCCGCCGCGTGTTCACGGCCGGTGCCCTGACGTTCGGCGTCGCCATCTGCCACGAGGGATGGCGATATCCCGAGACCGTGCGCTGGGCCGCGCAGCGGGGCGCCCACGTGGTCTTCCACCCGCAGTTCCACGAGGCCGATGCCACGAGCTACCGGCCATCGACGTTCGCCGACCCGCTCAACACCTTCCACGAGAAAGCGGCCCTGTGCCGGGCGGCCGAAAACACCTGCTATTTCGCGACCGTCAACTACGCGAGCCACGGATCGCCGACGACGTCGGCAGTCGTGCGCCCCGACGGCACGGTGCAGTGCTGGCAGCCCTATGGCGAGGCGGGCCTGCTGCTCGCCGATCTCGATCTCGGCCAGGCCACGGGACTGCTGGCGCGCCGGTGCACGGCGCAGCGCGACGCCCCGGCGTAGCGACCCCGCGTAACGGTTGACTCGCGCGGCGCGGAGGCAGAGGATCGTGGTCGCCTCCCTCGGCTCGCGAAAGGCACGTCGTGGCACACCTGGGCGTTCGCAACCGCTCGCCGCCCGCCTGATCGAAGGCGGCCGCGCGGCGGGTCTGCCCGGCAGTCGGGCAGCCGTGACGCCGGCCGGTCGGTCCGGGTCGTCGCGGCACCGCACGCACTCGCCTCCCGATCCGGAATTCCCCGGGAGGCTCCCATGTCACGTCTCAGTGTTGCACGCAGCTCCGCACGCCTCGCTGCAGGCCTCGGCATCGCTGGCCTGCTGTCACTCGCGCCCGCGACGGCCAGCGCAACCGTCCTCATCGTCAGCGACACCGGCGACACGCTCGCCGCCGGACAACTCCGCACGCTGGTCGCGGCCGCCGCGGATGGCGACACGATCCTCGTCCCCGCCGGCACGATCGATCTCACACTCGGGACGCTCGTCATCGGCGCACACGTCACGATCGTCGGCGCCGGCCCCGACCTCACCACCATCGACGGCGGGGGCCTCGCGCGCGTGCTCGACGTGCCAGCCGGACGCAGCCTGGTGGTCAGCGGGTTGACCCTGCGTCGTGGCGTCGCGGCCACCGGCGTCGGCGGCGGCATCCGCAATGGCGGCACGCTGCACGTCGTTGATGTGGTGGTGGAAGCGTGCGACGCCGAAGCCGGCGGCGGCATCGGCTCGGCGCCCGCCAGCACGACGACGGTGCAGAGTTCGACGATCCGCAACAACGTGACGCACGGGCTCACCGCGATTGGTGGCGGCGTGTTCAACGGCGGCACGATGAACATCCGCGAAAGCGCGATCCACGACAACCTCGCCGGCGACGCGTATGCGAGCGCCAACGGCGGCGGCGTCGGCAACGCGTCGATCCTGCATCTGGTGAACACGACGATCAGCGGAAACCGGGCCAACGCCAACACGGGCGGCGGCGTCTTCCACGCGTTTTCGGCGACGGCGCTGACGATGGTGAATACGACCATCGTGTACAACCGTGCCGACGCCAACGGTACCGCAGGGTTCGGCGGTGGGATCGGCATCATGGGCACGAATGCCTCTGCCGTGAACACGCTGATCGCCAACAACCGCGTGGGCGCGGCGACGGGCCGGAGTGCCGACTGCTCGGGCACGCTCGACTCCCTCGGCCACAACCTGATCGAGGATGCCGATGGCTGCACGATCGTGGGCACGCTCGACGGCAACATCCTGGGCGAGCGGCCGCGCATCGCGGCGCTCGACGACAACGGCGGGCCCACGTGGACGCATGCGCTGCAGGCGCGCAGCGTGGCGGTGGATGCGGGCAGCGTCGCCCATTGCGCCGTCGTCGATCAGCGGGGCGTGCGACGTCCGGCCGATGGCGACCGCGACGGCATCGCCACGTGCGACATCGGCGCATTCGAGCTGGTGAGGCGGTAGGAGGCGCTGCGCCAGGGCCCGCTCACCCCGGTCCCTGGCCGCAGGCCCGACCCGGCGGGCTCGGGCCGTCGGCGGGCGCGAGGGCGGCAAGCGCGGGGCGGGGTCAGAGCATGCGAAATGTGATGAAGAAAGATGTGACCCCGCCTCAGCGCAGGCGCTCGGCGTGGATCGTACGCTTCAGCAGGCGGTCGGCGACAACGCGCGGGCCGATGCCCGGGCCGGGCGGCACGTCGATGTAGCCGTCGGCGCGCAGCACGACGGGCGTGTCGATGACGTCCTCGTGGAAGTAGTTGGCCGTCTCGGCGGTGTCGCCGGGAATCGTGAACCCCTCGGCGGTCTGCAGGTGGATGTTGACGGCGCGGCCGATGCCGGTCTCGTCCATGCCGCCCGACCACACGCCGACGCCGTGCGCGGCGCAGTGGTGCGCGATCCGCATCGACTCGAGCAGGCCGCCGACGCGCCCCTGCTTGATGTTGATGATCCGGCACGCCCCGATCGAGATGGCCGCCGCGGCATCGGCCAGGGTGTGGATCGACTCGTCGAGACACAGCGGCGTCTTCAGCGACCGCTGCAACGTCGCATGCTCGATGATGTCGGTGTACGACAGGGGCTGCTCGACCATCGTCAGGTCGAAGGCGTCGAGCTCGGCGAGGTGGGCGGCGTCGTCGAGCGTGTAGTCGCCGTTGGCATCGACCATCAGCGGCAGGCCGGGGAAGCGATCGCGCACCGCGCGCACCCACGCGACATCCTGGCCCTGCTTGATCTTCATCTTGACGCGGTGGTACTTGCGCTCGACGGCGCGATCGACGATGCGGAGGAGCGCGTCGGGCGAGTCCTGCAGGCCGATGCTGAGGCCCGAGGGGATGGGCACGGCCGGGCGTCCGAGCAGCGCGTGCAGGGGTACGCCCTGCTGTTCGGCGATCAGGATCAACAGGGCGTTCTCGATCGTCGCCTTGGCCATGCGGTGCCCGCGCACGTGCCCGAACCGGGTCTCGAGTTCGCCGAGCGTGATGCCGGGCTCGACGAGCGGCAGCAGGAACTCCGCGATGATGTGGCGCGCGGTCGTATTGGTCTCGTACGAGTAGAACGGGTCGGGATCAGAGACGCACTCGCTCCACGCCGTCGCCCCACCCGACTCGAGGCGCATCAGCATCGCGTCCTTCACCGTCCAGACATGGACGCTCGTGCCGAACGGTGCGACGAATGGCAGCCGCACGGTGACGAGGTCGACGTGATCGAGGGCGGGAACGACGAGTTGTTCGAGGTGGGCGGTGGGTGACGGACGCGGAACGGCGGTCATGGAGGACTCCGGAGGCCTGGTGCCTCGCGACGCGCGTCGCGCGCAGCGGATGGCGCCGACAGCATAGGCCGACGCGGCGGCGGGCGCCACCGTGTCGCGCGCGACCGTCGCAGCCAGGGTGACCGCAGACGCGACACGGGTCGCCGACGCCATGCGCGTGGGGCATGCTACCCTTCGACGCTTCCAGGCTGACGCACGCCGGCTCGCGCGCACGCGGAGCGGCCGCTCGCCTCAACACTGCCCAGGAACGGAACGTGGTTCGAACGGTGACGTGGTCTGACAGGGTTCGCCGCACAATCTACGTCGTCGGCATCGCCACCACGATGCTCGGCGCGCCGGGCGGGCGCGCGGCGGGCCAGGCGCGGCCGGCGCAACGGCCGCCCAACGTGCTGCTGGTCACGATCGACACGCTGCGGGCCGACCGCATCGGCCCGTACGGCGCGAAATCCCCCGCCACGCCGGTGCTCGACCGGATGGCGGCCGCAGGGTGCGTCTTCGAGACGATGACGGTGTCGGTGCCGCTCACGCGCGCCTCGCACGCAACGATCCTGACGGGGCGTCAGCCGTTCGAGCACGGCATCCGCGACAACTTCGCGCCGCCGCTCGGGGCGGCACACACGACGCTCGCCGAGATCCTCAAGGGCCAGGGGTACGCGACGGGCGGCTTCATCGGGACGTTCATCCTCAACTCGCAGTCGGGCCTCAATCGTGGCTTCGACGAGTTCGACGATGTGTTCGAGACTGGCGGGAAGGGCTCGGCGTTCTTCAGCGCGTACCAGCGGCGGGCGGCCGAGGTCGAGGGCGTTGCCGGCCCGTGGATCGAGCGTGCCGCCGCGGGTACCAGGCCGTTCTTCGCCTGGGTGCACTTCTACGATCCGCACTCGCCGTACGCCGCGCCTGCGCCGTTTGGCGCACGCTACGCCAGGGCGCCCTACAACGGCGAGGTGGCCTACACCGACGACGTGCTCGGGCGCCTGCTGGCGCGGCTCGACCGCCTGGGCGTCGCGGACAACACGCTGGTCGTGGTGACGTCCGATCACGGCGAGTCGCTCGGCGAGCACAAGGAAGAGGAACACGGCTTCTTCGTCTACGACGTGGCGATGCGGGTGCCGCTGATCCTGCGGATGCCCGGGCGGATCGGCAAGGGCATCCGCGCGAAGACCGACGCGCGGAGCATCGACCTCGTGCCCACGATCCTCGATCTCGTGGGCCTGCGGCGGGCGACGCCGCCGGGGCTGCAGGGCCAGTCGCTCGTCGCCGCCATCGACGCGCCAGGCAAGGCCGACCCACGCGTGGTGTCGTATGGCGAGTCGCTGTTTCCGCGGCTGCACTTCGGCTGGAGCGAACTGCGGATGGTCCGCCAGGGAGGCTGGAAGTACATCCAGGCACCGCGGCCGGAGCTGTACGACCTGGCGCGCGACCCACTGGAGCAGCGGAACCTGTTTGCGGGCGACACGCGCCGTGCCGCGTCGATGCGCTCGCGACTGCTCGACACGCTCGGCGACAGTCCGGAGACGGCGGTCATGGGGGTGGCCAACCCGGTCGTGGATCCCGCGACGGCCAACCGGCTGGCGAGCCTCGGCTACGTCAGCGGGCCAGGCGCAGGTGCAGCCAGTAATGCCGACCCCAAGGACAAGATCGACGAGTTCATGGCGTACGGCAAGGCCGTGATGGCGGCGCTGCAGGCGTTCGACGGCGGCAACCTGGCGGTGGCCATCAAGGGCCTCGAGGCCATCGTGTCGGCCGGCCGCGGCGGGTTCGACGTGAGCTTCTACCTCGGACGGGCGCTGGCGATGCAGGGCCGGACGCAGGCGGCGGTGCCGCACTTCCGCGAGGCCATCAAGAAGCTGCCGACGTACACGCCGGCCTACATCGAGCTGTCGAAGGCGCAGGTGGCGCTCGGGCAGCACGACGAGGCGATGCGGACGCTGCGCGACGGCCTGGCGCGCGACCCCGGGAACTTCGAGTTCCACTCGCACCTCGGGTTCGTCGCACGGGGCCGGAAGGACCTGGCGACGGCGCGGACGCACTACGAGGCGGCCCGCTCGCTCGCGCCGCGTGACTTCGACGTGCGCATGAACCTCGCCGCGATCTACCGCGACGCGGGCAACGCCAGGGCGGCGTTGCAGGAGGTCGATGCAGCGCTCGACATCGCGCCGGCATCAGCCGAGGCCCACAACCAGCGCGGCATGCTGCTGGGAGGCCTGGGCAGCTTCGCCGACGCGGCGGCCGCGTTCGAGCGGTCGACGACGCTCGAGGGCGGGAATCCCCTGTCGTGGTTCAACCTGGGACTCGCGCGCCTCAGGGCTGGCAACAAGGTCGGCGCGGCAGCCGCGTTCAGGAAGACGCTCGCGTTGAAGCCCGACTTCAGCGAGGCGCGGAAGCTGCTGGGCGAGGCAACACGCTAGCGGCGTCGCGTGCCGTGCGGGCCCCTCGGTCATCGAACCGAGTCATTCGGGCCCAAACCGCTTGACAGCTCAGCAGGGCACCACTAAGTTACGCGCGCACCAACTCGTCGCCAACGCATTCCTCCCACCTCTCCCGCCGCGTCGTGCCGGAGGTCCGGCAGCCTCATTCGGTCTGCATTGCTGGGTACTGACATTCATTCTGCGAGGACATCCATGAACACTGCTGTGAGGGGCATCGCGCTGATGCTGCTGGGAGGGCTCCTGCTCTCGCCCGCGCCTGCACGCGCCCAGATCACGACCGGCGCGCTCAGGGGCGCCGTGACCGACACGAGCGGCGCCGTGCTGCCGGGCGTCAACATCGAACTGTCGGGGCCTGCGCTCATCGGCGGCCCGAAGGCCGTCGTCACCGACGACAAGGGTCAGTACCGCTTCGCGAACCTCGCGCCGGGCGCCTACAGCGTGACGGCGTCATTGTCGGGGTTCCAGACCGTGCGCCGCGACGGCGTGCGGGTCGAGGTGGGCAGCCAGTTCGACGTCGACTTCAAGCTCGGGATTGGCGGCGTGGCCGAAACGGTCGTCGTCGAAGGGGCCGTGCCGATGGTCGACACGTCACGCTCGGCGATGACGACGACGGTGCCGACCGAGCTGCTCGAGGCGACCCCGACGGCGCGGTTCACGTTCTTCGACGTGGCCTACATGACCGCCGGCGTGTCGACCGCACGTTTCGACAACAGCGCGTCGCGCGCGTCGGCGTTCGGCGCGAACGTCAACGAGAACCAGTACCAGCTCGATGGCGCCGACATCACCGCGGCCCAGACGGGCGCGGCGTGGGTCTGGCCCAGCACCGACATCATCGAAGAGGTCCAGGTCATCGGCCTCGGCGCGCCGGCCGAATACGGGAACTACCAGGGCGCCGTGTTCAACGTGATCACGAAGTCGGGCAGCAACAACTTCATGGCCAATGCCAATTTCTACTGGCAGCCCGATGCCCTGACCAGCACCAACGTCGAGCTCGAGAACCCCGACTCCGGCGACGTGTGGGGCTTCCACCGCGAGCAGTACCGCGACTTCTCGGCGCACATCGGCGGGCCGATCAAGAAGGACAAGCTGTGGTACTTCGGCGGCGTGCAGGTGCGCAACGACTACTTCTCTGAGCCCGGCACCAACCCCGAGTGGCCCAAGATGGAGAAGGACTGGCGCTACTTTGCCAAGACCACGTGGCAGGTGAGCCCCAACAACAAGATCAACGCGTCGCTCGAGTGGGACGCGTACGAGATCCCGCGCACGGTGACGATCAACTCGCCGTACGAGGTGGGAGGCAAGGAAGTCGGCAACAACCCCGTGCCGAACGTCAACTGGACGTCGCTCATCAACGACAACACGGTGCTCGAGGTGAAGTACGCCGGGTTCTACGGCGTCGACAAGTGGAAGCCGAACTCCGGCGACTTCAACACGCCGGGCCACTACGACACCGCGACGGGCGTGTACTCGGTCAACAGCGCGAGCTGGTACGACGGCAACGTGTGGAAGTCGCAGGTGTCTGCCAAGGCGTCGCGCTACGTCGCCGACGCGATGGGCAGCCACGACGTGCGCGCTGGCGTGCAGTTCATCCACGGCGGCAGCGACTACAAGGACGGCTACGCCGGCGGGATGATCTACTACGACTTCAACGGGAAGTACGACGAGCTGATCGTCCAGGACGCATACCACCGCGACAGCGTGATGCGCAACCTCGGCTTCTTCGTCGACGACACGTGGGGCATCTCGAAGCGCATCAGCCTGACGCTCGGCCTGCGGTACGACCACTCGGTGGGCAGCGTGCCCGACTACCCGCAACTCGACGGCGTGGGGAACGAAACCGGCGTGACGATCGAGAACCCGGGCAACGTCGTGACGTGGAACAACATCTCGCCGCGCATCGGCGCGAACTTCCGCTTCGACGAGTCGGGCAAGACCGTGGGCCGCGTGCACTACGGCCGGTTCTACGGCCAGCTGCAGACCCGTATCTTCCGCGACCTCAACCGCGCCGTGGCCCCGGCCACGACATATGCACTCGATCCCAACACCGGGGCTCGGCTGTCAGTCATCAGCGTCACCAACCCGCTCATCGGCATCCCCGAGATCCAGGACGACCTCAAGGCGCCGTACACCGACCAGTTCTCGATCGGCTTCGACCGCGAGCTGATGGCCAACTTCTCGATCGGCGGATCGTTCGTCTACAAGAAGAACGGCGACCAGATCGGCCGCACCCGGCCGTACGCGAACTTCACGCCGGTCAACTGGACCTACGCCGACCGCAACGGCGCGTCGCGCACGGTGACACTGCAGTCGCAGCTCAACACCGACGCGCTCGGCAACACGGTGCGGATCATCAACCAGCCCGAGTTCTACCAGAAGTACAAGGGCGTGGTCATCCAGGCCAACAAGCGCATGGCGAACCACTGGATGCTGCTGGCGTCGTACACCGCGTCGAAATCGTGGGGCATGAACGCGGGCAGCGGCTCGCGCGACCCGGGCACGCAGCAGAACTCCAACGTCGGCACGTTCGGACGCGACCCGAACGATTTCATCAACGCCGACGGCGTGCTGACGGGCGACCGCCCGCACATGTTCAAGATGCAGGGTGCACTCGAACTTCCGCTCGGCATCCAGTTCAGCGGTGACTGGCAGCTGCTCTCGGGACGCCCGATCTTCACGGCCGTCCGCACCCCGAGCGGCCTGCTCCGCCAGGGCCGCCTCTTCATCTTCGACATCCCGAAGGAAGAAGAGACGATCCGGGCGCCGCGCCTCAACCTCGTGGGCTTCCGCGTCCAGAAGGCGTTCTCGCTCGGCGGCGATCGCAAGATCGATCTCTCGCTCGACGTGCTCAACGCGTTCAACGACGACTCGTTCTACGAGGTGTCGAGCACGACGGTGCCGTCGGCGTCGAAGGCCTACCTGCAGGGCATCACGTTCGTGCCCCCGCGCCGGGCCAACGCCGTGATCAAGGTGTGGTTCTAGGCCCAGGCGGCCGTCCACACATCGTTCGCGCACGGGGGGCGCGGGACCATCGTCCCGCGCCCTTCGTGTTCATGGGCACGATGCCCCCGGCGCAGCGTGCCGGAGAAACCGGAGGTCGCAGGATGCCTCCGGCGTGGCGTGTCGGAGAAACCGGAGATTGTCCGATGCCTCCGGCGTAGGGGCGCACCATGGTGCGCCCCCGAACCCGCGCCGGCGCAGCGTACCGGGGGGCGCATCACGATGCGCCCCTACGCCAGAGGCACGAAGGCTGGTGGCCTGAGCGCTGCCGCGGCCATGCGGCGAACCCGGCGTGTGTTCGTTGCCCCGGCGTGGCGTGTCGGAGAAACCGGAGATTGTCCGATGCCTCCGGCGGGGCGCACCATGGTGCGCCCCCGAACCCGCGCCGGCGCAGCGTACCGGGGGGGCGCATCATGATGCGCCCCTACGCCGGAGGCACGAAGGCTGGTGGCCTGAGCGCTGCCGCGGCCATGCGGCGAACCCGGCGTGTGTTCGTTGCCCCGGCGTAGCGTGTCGGAGAAACCGGAGATTGTCCGATGCCTCCGGCGTAGGGGCGCACCATGGTGCGCCCCCGAACCCGCGCCGGCGCAGCGTACCGGGGGGCGCATC
>JAEUQQ010000261.1 GCA_016789685.1 Acidobacteriota bacterium
ACAGGTAGCCGCCGGGGGCGAGGTGGCGCTCGAGCATCGAGACAACGCGCTGCTGCACGTCGCGATCGAAGTAGATCATCACGTTGCGGCAGAAGATCACCGGGAAGCGTTGCCCGAGATCGCCGATCTCGAGCAGGTTGAGCTGCTTGAACTCGACCCGCTGCCGGAGTTCGGGGCGCACCCGCGCGAGTCCGTCCTGCGCGCCCATCCCCTTCTCGAAGTACTTGCGGAGCTGGCCGGTCGGAATCTCCTTGACGCGGTCGAGCTTGTAGATCCCCTGGTGCGCCATCTGGAGCACGCGCGTCGACAGGTCTGACGCCAGGATCTTGATATGCCCGCGCTCGTCGGCCGGCAGGTTCTCCTGCAGCACGATCCCGAGCGTGTACGGCTCCTCCCCACTCGAGCAGGCGGCCGACCACATCGCGAAGTGCCCACGCCCGGGCCGCTGCAGCCACTCCGGCAGCACGGTCGTCTTGAGGTACTCGAAGTGCTGCGGCTCGCGAAAGAAGCTGGTGTGGTTCGTCGAGATGGCATCGAGCAGCATCACCAGTTCGCCACCCGAGGTGTCGCGCTCGAGATACTGCAGGTAGGCGCCGAAGCTCGCGGCCCCGACGGCCTTCAGCCGCTTGTGCAGCCGCGCCGTGATGAGCGCACGCTTGCCGTCGTGGAGCGTGATGCCGCTCTTCTTGTAGACCAGATCGATGATGGCGCTGAGCTCGCGATCGCTGAGCGCGGGCGGGTCGAACATCCCTCCCCCCACCTCGTGCTCGTCGTCGCGGCGCGCCGCTAGTCCGGCCATGATCGTTCTCCGTGGTGTCCGCGGCTCCGGCTCTGCCGGCGCTCCGCGTGCCACCTGATATCACTCCCGAGCTGACGACCGCGCACCGTGCGCACGCCAGGCCCCGGGTCTTACGCCGCTTCGGCCTTGCCTCGTCCCATCAGGGCCACGATGCCGCCCGCGTCGAGAATCAACCCGATGCGGCCGTCGCCCAGGATCGCCCCGCCCGCGACACCGCGGACGTGCGAGAACGCCTCGCCGAGCGACTTGATGACCACTTCCTGCTTGCCCAGCAGCTGGTCGACCAGCAGCGCGACCGGACGCCCGTCGTCCTCGATGACCACCGCCGTCGCGTCGCAGACGTTCGTCACGGCCTTCGACACGCCGAACAGCTCGCCGAGCTGGACGAGCGGCACCAGCTGCTCGCGGACCTTGATCATGCGCGGCTGCCCCTGCACGGCGTGCACCTGTTCGGCGACCGGCCGCAGCGACTCGCGGATCGAGAAGGTCGGCAGCACGAACCGCTGGTCACCCACGCGGAGCAGCAGGCCTTCGACGATCGCCAGCGTCAACGGCAGCTTGATGTAGAAGGTCGTGCCACTGCCCAACTGCGTCTGGATCTCGACGCGTCCCCGCAGGGCCTCGATGTTCCGCCGCACGACGTCCATCCCGACGCCGCGGCCCGAGATCTCGGTGACCTTCTCGGCCGTCGAGAAGCCGGGCTTGAAGATCAACTGGTAGATGTCGGCCGGGGCGAGGTTCTCGCCGGCCTTGACGACGCCCTTCTCGAGCGCCTTGGCCAGGATCCGATCGGCGTCGAGGCCGGCACCGTCATCCTCGATGGCGATGACGATGTTGCCGCCCTGGTGGTAGGCCGACAGCGACAGGCGCCCGGTCGGGATCTTGCCCGCCTTCGCCCGGCGCTCGGCCATCTCGATGCCGTGGTCGATGCTGTTGCGGACCATGTGCATCAGCGGATCGTTGATGTCTTCGACGACCTTGCGGTCGAGTTCCGTGTCTTCACCCTGCAGGACGAGGTCGATCTGCTTGCCCGACTTCTTCGAGAGGTCGCGCACGAGGCGCGCCATCTTCTGGAAGGTCTGGCGGATGGGCACCATGCGCATCGACATCGCGTTGCGCTGCAGGTCGCTCGTGATGCGCTTGAGCTGCGCGAGGTTTCGCGACAGCCGCTCGTCGGCGACGCCCACCAGCGCCGGGTCGGCGTTGATGATCGATTGCACGATCACGAGTTCGCCCACCATGTCGACCAGGTTGTCGAGCTTGCGCGTATCGACCTTGACCGACGCCAGCGCGTCCTCGGACCGGCGGTTCTGCGGCCCGTCTCCGGCCCGCGTCGCGGGCACCGGCGCCACCGGCCCCTCGAGCGACGGTCCGGCGCCGACCATCGCAAGGTCGGCCGCTCCCTGACGATCCGCGGCCGCCGGCTGCGGCGCCGCGACGGGAACCGCCATCGGGGCCCGTCCCGGATTGGCCAGGTTGTCGACCACCGTCATGAGTTCGGCCTTCACCGCGCGGACATCGACGGCAGGCTGCCCGCCGAGCCTCGGCGTGAGGTCGTTGATCATCGTCGACAGCAGGTCGACCGACTTCAGGATGGCGTCGCATTCGGCCGGGCCGATGCGGATCTTGCCCGAACGCCCGAGATCGAGCAGGTTCTCGACCTTGTGCGCGAACTCCTGCACCGACTTGACGCCCAGGGCGCCGGCATTGCCCTTGATCGTGTGGAAGGGCCGGAAGACGTCGTTGAGCAGCTTCTGGTCGTCGGGATTCGCTTCGAGCTGGAGCACCGTCGCCTCGATCGTGCCGAGGTGATCGATGGCCTCACCGATGAACATGCCCGTCAGTTCCGGGTCGGTGCGCAGGATCTCGAGGTCCTCGTCGTCGGCCACCGGGCCGTCGACGGCGTAGGCCACCGGCGCTGGCTCCTCGACGGGCGCCGCGACCGGCGTGGCCTCGTCGGCCACGACAGAGGCCGCCGCAAATGCCTCGACTTCAGCCAGCTCCTCTTCGTCGAGCGGGAAGTCGGCCGCGTCGAGTGCCACGGGCTCGGGGTCATCGACCACGTCTGCAGCGCCCGTTGCCGAGGCGACGGTGACCGCCCCTCCCGCGAGTTCGCCGTGGACCTTCCACATTCCCCACGAGGCATCGACCGCCGCCATCAGGTCCTGGACGTGCCGCGCCTCTGAGATGTGGGCCGTGGCGGCCCCGATCAGCTCGGCGATCGACAGCAGGCCCGGGAAGTGCGAGGCGGCGAGCGCCCCGGCCAGGGCGAGCAGCTCGGCCTGGATCCGCGCCAGTTCGTGGGGCGTCGGGTCGAGCACTGCACTGCAGGCCAACTGCGCTAGGCGTCTGTCGACGTCGTCCACGAATGTGTTCTGGATGTCGCTCATGCTCGTGTCACGGAAGGGGGTCAGGACGTTCGACGGCGGATTACCCGCCGCACACACCCGCACAACACTTTCAGAATCGTCAGGCGGGACCGGAAACTTGAGGCGCTCAGGGAATCTCCGGCTTCCAGACGAGGCGAATGCCTCCTCCGGACGCACGAGGATCGATGTCGAACTCCCACGCCAGCTGGCGCGTGCCGCCCGCCGGCTCGCTCCAGTCCAGGACGATCGAGGGCTTCGCGACGGCCTGCGCGCCCGCAGGCCGCGCTGCCGCCGGGCGCACCGAATGTCCCCCTGCCGCCGCTGCAGGCGCCCCGTGCGCAGGCGCAGGCGTGTGAGCCGCCTTCGCTGGCGGCTCGCTGGCCTTCACGCTGGCGACGGCGCGCTGCACCGCGGCGTGGGCCGCCGCGATCGACCCCGGCTTCGTTGCCGCCGGCTTTGTCGTGGCCACTTCGGTCACGGTGACGGCCGCCGCCTTGGCGTCATGCGCCGCCGGCGCAGCCTTCTGCGCGGCATGCGCCGCCTCGGGGGCCTTGGCGGGCGCCGTGTGCGTGGTCGCGGCGGGCGCGTGGCCCGCCTGCGACGTCGGAGGATTCGACGCCTCGGCGCGGGTCGTTCCGCTACCGAGGGCGGCGCCGAGCATGCAGGCGCCAAGAACGAAGAGCGCGCGCATGGCGATGCCTCAGCGCTGCTGGTGCTGCGCGGATGGCGATGCGTGCGAGACGTCGGGGGTCGGCTGCACCGGCTCCGAGAACCGGACGCGCCCCGACTCGAGCTCGTAGTACGCGCCAGCGATCTGCAGCTTGCCCGTGGCGTGGAGGTGCGTGAGGATCTCGCTGCGTGCGAGCAGGTCGTTCACGACCTGTTCGACATTGGCCAGGATCGCGTCACGCAGGTGCTCGGCATCCGCAGCGGTCCGCATGCGCGCGAACGCTGGCTTGATGTTCTTCACCAGGTAGTCGAGATTCGGCCCCATCGACGCCGCGCCGGGCTTGGTCTCGATCGCCGCCTTGACCGCGCCACACGACTCGTGGCCCATCACCACGAGGGCGGGCACGTGCAGGTGCTCGGCCGCGTACTCGATGCTGGCGAGCACCGACTTGTCGAGGGCTTCGCCGGCGACGCGCACGACGAACAGCTCGCCGAGTCCCGTGTGGAAGATCACCTCCGGTGGGACGCGCGAGTCGGCGCACGACAGCACGATCGCAAACGGGTGCTGGCCCTTCGTCAAGGCCTGGCGCTGGTCGGCGGTCACCGGCAAGGCCTGGCTGGCGTTGGCCACGAAGGTGGCGTTCCCGGTCCTGAGCCGGTCGAGCGCGCTGGCCGGTGTTTCATCCGACGCGCGGCCGAGGGTGGCACACGCCGCGAACACGGTGCAGGTCAGGATGGTGGTGCGGACGATCTTGGACATCTGCTTCTCCCCGAGGCGCGCCACGTGGCGCCGGCCCCTGAACGGTCATCGGCGCGTGACACGCGCCCTTGAAGGGGGGCACGAACGCGTCGGCCGGCG
>JAEUQQ010000315.1 GCA_016789685.1 Acidobacteriota bacterium
CGTTTCGACCTCCGGGAGGGTTTGATTACGCATCCCGGGGTCAGGTGAGACGCCGACCCACTGCACCGGAGGTCGTGGATGACCGCAAGCAAGCTGCAACCGGCCCTGATCGCGGGCGTGGCGATTGGACTCCTGTCGGGAATCCCCATCGTCAACATCGGAAACTGCTGCTGTTGCCTGTGGGTCGTCTCGGGCGGCGCCCTGGGGGCGTACCTGCTCCAGCAGAAGCAGGCATCGCCGATCGACCTCGGCGATGCGGCGCTCGTGGGCTTGATGGCCGGGGCCATCGGCGCCGTCGTCTCGACGGTCATCTCGCTGCCCTTCACGATGATGGCCGGAGCCATGGACTACCAGGCCGCCATCGACCAGGCGTTGAGCAACGCCCGCGACCTGCCGCCTGAAGCGCGCCAGTTTGCCGAACGCCTCAAGGGGCTGACCGGCGGCGGCGCCGCCGGCGTGGCCGTGGGCGTCATCGGTTTCTTCTTTTCGCTCGTGATCGACGCCATTTTTGCCACGATCGGCGGCCTGATTGGCGGCCTCGTGTTCAAGAAGAAGCTCGACGCCTCGCTGCCACCGCCCCCGCCGCCCTTCATGGCATAGGGAAGCGTCTGGCTCCGACCTCAGGCGGTCTCTGGCCGCGAGCAGGCGCCGTGCCTGCGCCAGGACCGCCCCGTCGGGGGACGGCCGAGGCCCCTGGGTTTCATCGCGGCCCTTTCGGAACACCTCGACTGCGGTTATCGTCTTACCCGACGCCATGGCCGCATTGATCGAGACCCGAGACCTCTGGAAGACGTACGTGATGGGTTCTGAAGAGATCCACGCCCTGCGGGGCGTGTCGATCCAGATTGAGCGCGGCGAGTACGTCGCGATCATGGGACCCTCCGGGTCGGGCAAGTCGACCCTCATGAACCTGATCGGCTGCCTCGACACCCCGTCGAAGGGCACCTACATCCTCAACGGCAAGGAAGTCAGCCAGATGAACGACGACGAGCTGGCGCGCATCCGGAACGAGGAGATCGGGTTCGTCTTCCAGACCTTCAACCTGCTGCCGCGCGCGTCGGCGCTCCACAACGTCGAGCTACCCCTGGTCTACGCAGGGGTCAGCGGCAAGGAGCGCCTCGAGCGGGCGAGGGGCGCCCTCGACAAGGTCGAGCTCGTGAACCGCATGAGCCACAAGCCCAACGAGCTCTCGGGCGGGCAGCGCCAGCGCGTCGCGATTGCCCGCGCCCTGGTCAACGACCCGTCGATCCTGCTGGCCGACGAGCCCACCGGCAACCTCGACTCCAAGACCGGCGTCGAAATCATGGCCCTGTTCGAACGGCTGCACCAGGCCGGCAACACCATCGTGCTCGTCACGCACGAGGCCGACATTGCCGCTCATGCGCACCGGGTCATCCACATCCGCGACGGGCAGGTCGAGAAGGACCATCGCGGCGCTGCCGCCGCCGTCCACGCGTGATCCGCGCGCCCGGTTGGCCCGGGCGCGTGTGACGTCGTCGTATTCCACACAAGGAGTTCCATCCATGAGTTCCTCTCTGGTTGGCAACGCCGCGCAGCGTGTGCTGGCTGCGGGCGTGTGCCTCGCCGTGCTCGGCGGGGCCATCGCCGTCCCCGTTGCCTCGGCCCAGTCGACGCCGCTCGTCGATCGGCAGTTGTTCTTCGGCGATCCCGAGATCTCGGGGTCGCAGCTCTCGCCCAACGGCAGGTTCCTGTCGTTCGTGAAGCCCTACAAGGGCACGCGCAACGTGTGGGTGAAGGGGATCGACGAGCCGTTCTCGGCCGCCCGGCCCATCACGGCTGACATGAAGCGGCCGGTGGCCCAGTACTTCTGGAGCCGCGACAGCCGCTACGTCCTGTTCGTGCAGGACCAGGGGGGCGACGAGAACTTCAACGTGTATGCCGTCGATCCAACGGCTGCGCCTGCGGCCGACACCGGGGTGCCCGCGGCGCGTAACATCACCGACGCCAAGGGGGTCCGCGCGTTCATCTACGCGGTGCCGAAGTCGGATCCCGACGCCATCTTCGTGGGCTTCAACGATCGCGATCCCGCGTGGCACGACCTCTACAAGGTGAAGATCTCGACCGGCGAGCGCACGCTGCTCCGGAAGAACACCGACCGCCTGACGGGGTGGGTATTCGACCTGTCTGACCAGTTGCGGCTGGCAACGCGGTCGGCCGACAGCGGCGCCACCGAGGTCCTGCGCGTCGATGCCGAGGCGTTCACCAAGGTGTACGAGTGCACGGTCTTCGAGACCTGCGCGCCGTTCCGGTTCCACAAGGACGGCAAGCGGGTGTACATGGCCTCGAACAAGGGCGACGCCGACCTCGTGCGCCTGACGCTGTTCGATCCCGCGACCGGAGCCGAAGCGATCGTCGAAACCGATCCGCAGAAACGGGTCGATCTCGGCAACGCGCTGTTCTCGGAGGTCACCCACGAGCTCGTGGCGACCGTCTACGAGGACGAGCGGACGCGGTACGTCTTCCACGATACGGCGTTCGAATCCGACTACAAGGCCCTGCAGGCCCGGATGCCGGGATTCGACCTGAGCTTCCAGTCGTCGACGGCCGACGAGCAGAAGTGGATCGTCGTCGCGTCGAGCGATGTCGAGCCTGCGATCGTGAGCACGTTCGACCGGAAGTCGAAGGGTGTGTCGCGGCTCTACCAGGCGCGCGAGACGCTGCCGCGCGACGCGCTGTCGGCGATGAGGGCCATCACGTACAAGTCGTCGGACGGGCTCGACGTTCCCGCGTTCCTGACGCTGCCAAAGGGGCTGTCGGCGAAGAACCTGCCGCTGGTGGTCTTCCCGCACGGGGGGCCGTGGGCACGCGACGGCTGGGGCTATGACGGGTCGGCGCAGTTCCTGGCCAACCGCGGCTATGCGGTGTTGCAGCCCAACTTCCGCGGATCGACGGGGTACGGCAAGAAGTTCCTCGACGCCGGCAACAAGCAGTGGGGCGAGAAGATGCAGGACGACCTCACGTGGGGCGTCAAGCACCTCGTCGACCAGGGGATCGTCGACGGAAAGCGCGTGGCGATCATGGGCGGCTCCTACGGCGGCTACGCCACCCTGGCCGGCGTGGCGTTCACGCCAGACGTCTATGCGGCGGCGGTGTCGATCGTGGGGCCGTCGAACCTGATCACGCTGCTCGACTCGATCCCGCCCTACTGGGAAGCCGGACGCAAGCAGTTCTACGAGCGCATGGGCGATCCGACGACGCCCGCAGGGAAGGCGCAGCTCGAGCGGCAGTCGCCGCTCAACAGCGCGGCGAAGATCAAGACGCCGCTGCTCGTGGTGCAGGGGGCCAACGACCCGCGCGTCAAGAAGGCGGAGTCAGACCAGATCGTGATCGCGTTGCGCGATCGCGGCTTCCCGGTCGAGTATCTCGTGGCGCCCGACGAGGGCCACGGGTTCGCGCGTCCGATCAACAACCTCGCGATGTACGCGACGATCGAGTCGTTCCTGGCGAAGCACATCGGCGGTCGCGCACAGCAGGATCGGCCAGCCGACGTCGCAAAGCGCCTCGAGGAGATCACCGTCGATCCGCGAACCGTCGTCCTCGCGAAGCCGGTCGACACGGCGTCGGTGGGCGCACCGCGTCCGGCCGTGCCCCTGAAGCCGACCACCGAGCACTACGGCATCACGATCGCGCTCAATGGCCAGACGTTGCAGATGGCCACGGAAACGGTGATCACGGAAGAGGGTGGCGACATCGTCATCGTCGACACCGCGACCACGCCGATGGGGAAGGCCGTCGATACCGTGAGGCTCGACAAGACGACTCTGGTGCTGAAGAAGCGCACGGTCGCGCAGGGGCCGGTCGCGATGTCGTTCGAAGTCACCGGCTCGAGGGCCAGGGGCGAGGTCAAGGTGAGCGAGTCGCCGCGGGTGATCGACTTCGACCTCGGCGGACCGCTGTTTGCCGATGGGGCGGGGGCCTACCACGTCCTGGCCACGCTGCCTCTGGCTGAGGGCTACACGACGTCGTTCCGCAACTTCGACGCGATGGGGCAGAAGACGCGCGTCCTTCAGCTCAAGGTTTCGGGCACGGAATCGGTGACCGTCCCGGCCGGCACGTTCGAGACGATGAAGATCGAGCTGACCAACACGGTCGACGCCGCGCGAAGCACCATCTACGTGTCGAGGTCGGATCGGCGCGTGGTGAAGATCGAGTCTGTCGCGCCGCAGATGAACGGCGCCATCCTGACCGCCGAACTGAAGTAGCCCAGGCGGGGTCACGTCTTTCATTGCAGCAAAATTCAAGACGTGACCCCGGCCGGTGCCCAGCCGCCCCCCGAATTGGGGCCAGACCCCAATAGGTGCGAACCCCGCGCCAATCCGCGGAAAGCGCCCATTTAGGGTCTGACCCGAAATCCCGATTGCGGAAACGGCGGGGGTCAGATCGCGGCGCTGTGGTCGGGGGCGACGACGCGCAGCGGGGCCGTCCGATCGAACGACGCGGGGTCGAGTGTCACACGGGCCGGGGCGACCGACGGGTCGGGCGTCGGCACGGCCGACAGCAGCGCCTCTGTGTACGGATGCCGCGGTGACGCGAAGACCGACGCCGTCGTGCCCATCTCGACGATGCGCCCGCGATACATCACCGCGACACGCTGGCAGACGTGACGCACCAGCCGCAGATCGTGGGCGATGAACAGGTAGGTCAGCGACAGCTGCCCCTGCAGATCCATCAGCAGGTTCACCACCTGCGCCTGCACCGACACGTCGAGCGCCGACACGGGCTCGTCGCACACGATCAGCGACGGATGGAGCGCCAACGCGCGCGCAATGCCGATCCGCTGGCGCTGCCCCCCGCTGAACTCGTGCGGGTACTTCCGCATCATCCCCGGATCCAGGCCGACCAGCGCGAACAGCTCGGCCACCCGCGCCTGCCGCGCCGCGCGATCGCCAAGCTTGTGGATGACCAGCGGCTCCTCGACCGTCGTGCCCACCCGCATCCGCGGATTCAGCGACGAGTAGGGATCCTGGAAGACCATCTGCATCTCGCGCCGAGCCGCCCGCATCCGTGTGCGCGAGAACGCCAGCACGTCTTCACCCTTGAATTGCACAGCCCCCGCCGTCGGCTCCACCAGGCGCAGCAGGCAGCGCCCCGTTGTCGTCTTTCCGGAACCGGATTCGCCCACCAGGCCAAACGTCTCGCCCGCGCGAATGTCGAAGCTCACGTCGTCGACGGCCCGCACGACGTCGGCAGGCCTGAACCACCCGCGATGGCGCGAGTACTCCTTGACGAGGCCGGACACACGCAGCAGGGGTGTTGCGGTGCTTGCGCCGATGGTCGCGTCGGCGGTCACGGCCGCAGCCCTCGATCGACACGCGCGGCGTCGTGCAGCCAGCATCGCGACTGGTGCGCCGCGCCCACGTCGAACGCGGGCGGTGGATCGTCGCCACACCTGGCGAGCCGCTCGCCGCACCGCGGAGTGAACGCGCATCCGGCCGGCATCGCGTCGAGCGCAGGCACGACGCCGTCGATGGCCACGAGCCGCGCGCCAGCGCTCCCGCCTGGCACCGACTCGAGCAGACCCCGCGTGTACGGATGCCTCGGCGTCGCGAACAGCTCGCGAACGCCACTGGTTTCGACGACGCGCCCTCCGTACATCACCGCCACGCGGTCGGCCATCTGCGCCACCACGCCGAGATCGTGCGTGATGAGCAGCAGCGCCAACCTGCGGCGCGCCTTGAGCAAACGGAGCAGGTCGAGGATCTGCGCCTGCACCGTCACGTCGAGCGCCGTGGTCGGTTCATCGGCGATGAGCAGGTCGGGATCGCCGGCCAGGGCGATGGCGATCATCGCGCGCTGTCGCATGCCGCCCGACAACTGGTGGGGATACGCACGCGCCGCCAGTGAGGGTTCGGGCATCGCCACGTCGTCGAGCAACGCGATCGCGCGTTCGAGCGCCTCGCGGCCGCGCGCGAGGCCGTGCACGGCCAGGACCTCGGCAATCTGCGTGCCCACCGTGTGCACCGGATCGAGCGCGGTCATCGGTTCCTGGAAGACGAATCCGATACGACGGCC
Source organism: Acidobacteriota bacterium (assembly GCA_016789685.1). Classification (GTDB taxonomy): domain Bacteria; phylum Acidobacteriota; class Vicinamibacteria; order Vicinamibacterales; family JAFNAJ01; genus JAEUQQ01. The sequence goes on from JAEUQQ010000315.1 coordinate 6,034, forward strand.
TCGCACCCCACACCACTCGAGCTCCGACAGGCCCGCAAGGTCGCGCCCGTCGAGCAGCACCGCGCCGCCGGTCGTGCGTCCGGGAGCCGGTACCAGGCCGATGACCCCGAACGCGGTGAGCGACTTGCCGCTGCCCGACTCGCCGACCAGGCCGAGCGTCTCGCCTCGATGGATGTCGAACGACACGCCGCGCACGGCGTGCAGCCAGCCGGCCCCGCGCGGAAACGCCACGTCGAGCCCGCGCACCGCCAGGAGGGGGGGCTGGGGCGGGGCCGTGTCGGAAGGAAAGGTCGTGGTCACGCGTGTTGCGGGGTTACCGGCGGGATTCTACGCCGAAAGCGCGCATTGCGCGGTCGGCCGTCCCACTTCCTTGACACCCCGGATCACCGCTGCCTAGAATCCGGAACAGACTCGTCAGCGCGCGGTGAAACGCGTGGAGGCTCGGAGAGGAGCCTGACCCGTGGACGAAACCGTCAACAAGCTCGCCCGCGAACTCGCCGACGCCATTGCCGGTGCGGTGGCCGCCGACCCACAGGTCGACGCGTGCCGCGCCCGGGCCCGCGCGGCCGGATTCGAGCTGCACGTGTCACTCGACGCCACCATCGGCTTTGCCGAGCGCGGCGGCAAGGTCAAGGCCACGGCGAAGGTCCGCGCTCCGCGCAAGGCCTTCGATCTGTCGCCCACCGATCGCCGCTTCCTCCGCTCGTTGCGGATCTCGCCCGACGAGGCCAAAGAAGAAGTGTAGGGGCGCATCACGGTGCGCCCCGTGTCCCTACGCCTTTCCCTGTTTCGCGACTGCCTCGGCCGCGCGTTTCGCGGCTTCGGGATCCCCGAGGTAGAAGTGTTCGAGTGGCTTCAGGTCGGCATCGAGCTTGTACACCAGCGGGATGCCCGTCGGGATGTTGAGCTCGAGGATGGCCGCCTCTGACATGTTGTCGAGATACTTCACGAGCGCGCGCAGGCTGTTGCCGTGCGCGGCGATCACCACCCGCTTGCCGGTCGTGATGGTCGGCGCGATCGTCTCGTGCCAGTACGGCAGGAAGCGCGCGACCGTGTCCTTGAGCGATTCGGCCAGCGGCAGCACCTGCGGATCGAGCCCGGCATACCGCCGGTCGAACCGCGGATGGCGCTCGTCGTCGAGGCTCAGCGCCGGCGGCGGGATGTCGTAGCTGCGCCGCCAGATCTTCACCTGCTCCTCGCCGTGCCTGGCGGCGGTTTCGGCCTTGTTGAGGCCCTGGAGGCCGCCGTAGTGGCGCTCGTTGAGGCGCCAGCTGCGCTCGACCGGCAGCCACAGGCAGTCGAGTTCGCCGAGGACGATGTTGAGGGTGCGGATGGCGCGCGTGAGCACCGACGAGAACGCGCAGTCGAACTCGTAGCCGCCTTCACGCAGGAGCCGGCCGCCTTCCTTCGCTTCGGCGGCGCCCTTGTCGGTGAGATCGACGTCGGTCCAGCCCGTGAACCGGTTTTCCTTGTTCCAGGTGCTCTCGCCGTGGCGGAGCAGCACAACGGTGTACATGGCCTCAATCCTGAGAGTCTGTCGCGTGCAACCGGGACGTGTGCCCTGGCAGGCCCGGGACGTCCGGGCCCGCCAGCGGCACCGTCGTTCTGACGACGCCTGGGCCTACCGCAGGCCGACGATGGCCGCGCGGCCGGCAAAGCGCGCCTTCGCGCCCAGCGCCTGCTCGATGCGGAGCAACTGGTTGTACTTCGCAATGCGATCCGAGCGGCTCGCCGAGCCGGTCTTGATCTGTCCCGCCTCGGTGCCCACCGCGAGATCGGCGATCGTCGCGTCTTCGGTCTCGCCCGAACGGTGCGAAATCACCGCGCTGTAGCCGTTGTCGGCCGCCATCCGGATGGCGTCGAGCGTCTCGGTCACCGTGCCGATCTGATTGAGCTTGATCAGGATCGAGTTGGCGATGTGCTTCGAGATGCCTTCCCTGAAGATCGACGGGTTGGTGACGAACAGGTCGTCGCCGACGATCTGGATCTTCTTGCCGAGACGCTCGGTGAGCAGTGCCCATCCGTCCCAGTCGCCCTCGGCCAGGCCGTCCTCGAGCGAGCAGATCGGATACTGCGTGACCCACTCCTCCCACATGTCGACGAGCTGCGCCGGCGTGCGCGTCGGCTCGCCCGACTTGTGGAAGACGTAGCTCCTCGTGGCATCGTCCCACATCTCGCTGCAGGCCGCGTCCATCGCGATCATCACGTTGCCGCCGGCCGTGTAGCCGGCCTTGCCGATGGCTTCCATCACGACGTCGAGCGCTTCCTTGTTCGACGTGAGGCTCGGGGCGAAGCCGCCTTCGTCGCCGACGCCGGTCGAGTAGCCGCGCTTCTTGAGGATGCCCTTCAGGGCGTGGAAGATCTCGACGCCCGCGCGCAGCGACTCGCTGAACGAGGTGAAGCCGACGGGCATCACCATGAATTCCTGGAAGTCGACGCTGCTGTCGGCGTGGGCGCCGCCGTTGAGGATGTTCATCATCGGCACGGGCAGCACCGAGGCGCCGCCGCCGTACAGGCTGCCGAAGTGCTCGTAGAGGGCCACGCCACGCTCGGCGGCCGCGGCCTTCGCAAACGCCATCGAGACGCCGAGCAGCGCGTTGGCCCCCAGGCGTTCCTTCGTGGCGGTGCCGTCGAGGGCGATCATCGCGGCGTCGAGCGAGCGCTGGTCGTGCTCCACGCCGGTGACGGCCCCGGCGATCTCGCCGTTGGCATGGGCGACGGCGCGGGTGACGCCCTTGCCCAGGAACCGCGCCTTGTCGCCGTCGCGGAGCTCGAGGGCTTCGCGGATGCCGGTCGAGGCGCCCGAGGGAACAGCGGCGCGGCCGAATGCGCCGCTGGCCAGGGTGACGTCGACTTCGATGGTGGGATTGCCGCGCGAGTCGAGGATCTCGCGCGCGTGCAGCGTCTTGATGATCACGGGTCGTGCCTCCAGTAAAGCGGGTACAGAAACGACGGGTCAGTCCTGCGGCGGAAGGCCGCGTCGATCGGCCTCCTGCTCGACGGCCAGCGTGTCATCGTCGGGATCGACGACGAGCGGCTCGTCATCGGTGGTGACGACGACGACGCCCTTGTCGGTGACGGTGTGCCGCTTGCGGTCTTCTTCGAGGTCGAAGCCGATGCGGGCGCCGCGCGGGATGAAGACGTCGCGGTCGACGATGACGCGCCTGAGCTGGGCGTGACGCCCGACGCGCACGCCGGGCATGAGGATGCTGCCTTCGATCGAGCAGAAGCTGTGCACGCGGACGTTGGGGCACAGGACGCTGCCGACGACCTTGCTGCCCGAGACGATGCAGCCGGCCGAGATGATCGAGTCGAGGGCGCGTCCGCACCGGCCGTCTTCGTCGGCGAAGACGAACTTGGCGGGTGGGGTCTGCGGCTGGTGCGTGCGCAGCGGCCACTCCGGATCGTAGAGGTTGAACTCCGGCGCGACGGCGCAGAGGTCCATGTTGGCTTCGTAGTAGGCGTCGAGGGTGCCGATGTCGCGCCAGTACTGCGACGACTTCTTGTTCTCGTCGTAGAAGCGGTGCACGTACATGGGCAGGCCGTCGGCGAGCAGGCCGGGCAGGATGTCCTTGCCGAAGTCGTGGCTCGACGGGCGGGCCGCGTCGGCTTCGAGGGCCTTGACGAGGTAGGCGGCGTCGAAGATGTAGATGCCCATCGAGACCAGGGCGCGGCCTGGGGACCCGGGGATGCACCTGGGCTCGCGCGGTTTCTCCTGGAAGCCGATCACGCGGTCCTTGTCATCGACCTGGATGACGCCGAACCTCGTGGCGTCCTCGATCGGCACATCGAGGGCGGCGATGGTGGCGACCGCGCCGCACTCGCGGTGGGCGGTCAGCATCTTGTAGTAGTCCATCTTGTAGACGTGGTCGCCCGACAGCAGGACGATGTGCCTGGGGGCTTCACGCGTGATGGAGTAGAGGTTCTGGTACACGGCGTCGGCGGTGCCGAGGTACCAGTTCTCGCTGACGCGCTTCTGGGGGGGCAGGATTTCGACGAATTCGCCCAGTTCCTCGGCGACGACGTTCCAGCCCATCCGTATGTGCCGGTTCAGCGACAGCGACTTGTACTGGGTCACGATGAAGATGCGTCGCAGCCCGGAGTTGATGCAGTTGCTGAGGGTGAAATCGATGATGCGGTACGGCCCCCCGAAATAGACCGCGGGTTTGGCGCGTTCCTTGGTCAGGGGGTAGAGACGCTCGCCGGCGCCGCCAGCGAGGACAATGACGAGGGAATCGTCGAGCATGAGGACCCGGCAGGCGCCCGTCGAGGAGACGCGGGGGAACGTCGCGGGCGCGGCCGGGGCGGATGATATCACGGCGTTCGGGGCTCGAATTCCGGCCAGAAACCATGCCGCCGGAAGCGTTTGACTTGCCTCGGAACGGTCGCCTATGATCCGGAAGTATTCGTGTCTCGCCTCGGCTAGACGTATCCCGGTTGGAGAACGCATTCATGCCCGCCTCATTTCGCGTCGTGATCCGACGCACGCTCGGCGTCGTCGCGGCGCTGTCACTGCTCGCCCCTGCGGCCATGGCCCAGGAAACCAAGGAAGAGAAGAAGGCACGCGAATCGCGCGAGCAGGTCGAAAAGGCCATGGTTCGTGTGGCCGACGCCGTGCACTCGGCCGCGCTGCCCGTGGGCGGCTTCCAGATCAAGGCCAACGCCAAGGACGCGCCGACGGCCGTCGCCGACACGCTCGACATCAAGTGGCGGAACGACTTCTTCAAGGCCGCGCAGGGAATGGTGCACATCCCCTTCACGCTCAGCTTCGAGGGCGGAAAATCGATTCCCAACGCCCTGTCGCTCTACGTGCGCGCCGTCAAGAAGGGTGGCCCGGTCGTCGCGCCCAAGGACAAGAAGGACAACCAGCCGGCGTACGCCGCCGAATGGATGCGTGCGGCCGACGCGGTGGCGCCTGCGGCCGGTCAGCCGGTCGAGGTGACGCGTCGCCTGGTCCTGGCCGGGGGCGACTACGATGTGTTCGTGCTGCTGTCGCCGGCGCCGGCGATGCAGAAGGTCAAGGACGACGTCATGCTCAAGGGCATCGCGGCGAAGTTCGAGCTGACGGTGCCCGACTACGCCAACAATGAGCTGACGACGAGCAGCGTGATCCTCCTCGACAAGTTCGAGGGCCTCACCGCGCCGATGACGGCCGACATGATCGAGGTCAAGCCTTACAACATGGGCGCCGAGATCGTGCCCGCCCGGTCGGCCAAGAAGAAGAAGACCGACGAACTCCTCATCTTCTACCAGGTCTACAACGCCTCGGTCGACGGCACCAGCCTCAAGCCCGACGTCGTCGTGGAGTACGAATTCCTGGTGAAGAAGGACGGCGCGGAGTCGCAGGCACTGTCAGGCGACGGCAAGAAGCTCGTGTATCCGCCGCAGAAGTACAACGGCAGCACGCTGCCGCCGCAGTTCGACGGCAACGTCATGCCGCTGACGCCGGCGCTGGCCATTCCGCTGAGCATGTTCGCCCCGGGCGACTATCGCGTGAACATCAAGATCACCGATAGCAAGGCCACGAAGTCGATTACGCGCGAAGTCGTGTTCAGCGTCGCGGAGTAAGGGGGACCTCGTGCGGCGTTCCCGTTCGCGGGAGCGCCGCACGACGCCCCGAAGTCTGGAATCCACGTCGTCACCGGTCAGCCGGGAACCGCGGCGAGGATTCGCCCGTCATCCCCAGGGGCGCACATGAGGCAGGCACTGCACCGTATCGTCGCGTCGGCGGTCGTCGTCGGATGTGGTGCGGTGTGTGCGCCTCAAACCACCGAGGCGCAGCCCGTCAGGCGCGGCCTGAGTGCCCCGGTCACCCAGACGGTGGCGATGCTGCCGGGACGTCTCGATGGCCTCGTCACCGACGACCATGGCGTGCCACTTGCCGGGGCGGCCATCTCGGCACAGGGCGCCGGCCTGCAGTTCGCCGTCACCGACGAGCGCGGCCGCTTCGCCTTCCAGGGGCTGCGGCCGGGGCCGTATTTCGTCCGGGCGACCGTCCCGGGCTATACCTCATCGAAGCGCGAACTCATCGACATCCCGGCGGCAGCCGCCGCGTGGCGCGCGTTCCGGCTCTCGCCGCTCCTGTCGTCGAAAACCCCCGCAGCTGAGCGGCCCGTCGCGGCGGCCGGATTCGGTGCGCCCGGTGAGCCCACGGCCGTCGACGCCGGTGGCGACGATCACTCGCACTCGCCGATGGCCTGGCGCGTCAGGCACCTTCGCCGACCCGTGCTCCGCGACCAGGGGCAGGGCGCCGATGGCGTCGGCGGCGACGACCACCTCGATCAGTGGCTGACCGACGGCGCGATCGCCCGCGCCAATGTGATTGGTGGTTCGTTCACACCCTCATGGCTCGGTGGCCTCCCGCTGAGTGGACGCCTGCAGTTCCTCACGACGAGTGCCTTCGACTCGGCCCAGCAGTTGTTCGACGCCACGGCCCTGCCGAGCGGCGTCGCGTACGTCGCCATCGGATCCACGGCGGGCAAGAGTGCCAGCTGGGACGTGCAGGCGGCGATTTCGCAGGGCGACCTGTCGTCGTGGGTCGTGACCGGACGCTACGAGATGATCGTGGCCGACCGGCACAGCCTCGACGTCGGCGGCGCCTACGCGATGCAGAGCTACGACGGGCGCAACACGGCGTCGCTCGCGGCGCTGGCCGAGGGCAACCGCAACGTCGGCAGCTTCCACGTCTACGATCGGTGGGCACTGGCCCAGAACCTGTCGCTCACGCTGGGCACGCGCTACGCCCGCTACGGCTACGTCGAGGGCGCGATGATGTTCAGCCCGTCGGCGTCGGCCAGGTGGTCGCCGCTGGGCAAGACGTGGATTCGCGGCTCGATCTCGCAGGAGATGACCGCGCCGGGCGCCGAGGAGTTCGTGCCGACGACCGTCGCCGGCCTGTGGCTGCCGCCGCAGCGGACCTTTGCGCCGGTCGGAAGCGAAACGGGATTCCGGCCCGAGCGCACGCGCCACTACGAAATCGGGATCGAGCGTGAACTGGGATCGTTCCTGGTCAGCGGTCGCGCATTCAAGCAGACGGTCGACGACCAGATCGTGACGCTGTTCGACCTCGAACTGCCGGATGCATCGCGCGCTGACCTCGGGCACTACTACACCGCAGGTGGCGGTGACGTCGATGCGGTGGGGTGGGGCGTCGGCATCAGCCGCCCGGTGGCGTCGCGGGTGCGCGGCTCCGTGGCGTATTCGGTGATCCAGGCCGACTGGACCGCATCCCCGACCGCCGTGTGGGTCCGACAGTACGCGCCGTCGGCCCGCCGGCCGCCGGCCGAACGGATTCACGACCTCACGACGACCATCGAGACCGACATTCCCGAGACGGCGACGCGCTTCTTCGCGGTGTATCGCCTCAATACGGGTTTCACGTCGGCCGATGTGTGGCGCACCGTGCCCGGTTTTGGCGCCCGCTTCGACGTGCAGGTGAGCCAGGGCCTGCCCTTCATGGGATTCACGCAGGCTGACTGGGAACTGCTGGTCGCGGTCCGCAATCTGTTCCGCGACGATGCCCCGACCGCCTCGGTCTACGACGAACTGCTCGTCGTCAGACCGCCGAAGCGGATCGTCGGGGGCCTGATGGTCAAGTTCTAGATATTGGATTGCCCCTGCAAGGGTTTGGATCGGCGCAGCGACCTGTCGCCGAGCTGGCCGGGGCGTGCCGAGAAACGGGTGATAAACCGTGCAGAATCAGCATGTTCGATCCTGCTGGCTCGGCATATCGCTTGCTTCTGATCCTATACCCGCCGCAGGCGTGTCTCTGCCGGTGGCCCAATCAGTCTGATGACGTCTGACTCGTCTGCGCACTACACGGCCGACACGCGACTTGGCGAATGGGGCACCCACAGCCTCGCGCTGGTCGTCGTGGCCTGTCTGCTCGCGCTGGCGGCGGCCAACATCTCGCTGCGGGCGAGCTGGCGCGAAGTCGAAGACGGCGTGCTCTGGGCGCAGCGCGCGGATGGCGTCGTTGCGGCAGAGGTGGCGCCCGGGAGCGCGGCGGAACGCGCCGGCGTCCAGCCCGGCGACCTGCTGCTGGCCATCGACGGCCAACCGGTCGATGGTGTGGCGCGAGTCGTCGAGGCGCTCCATGCGGCGTCGACGGGCAGCGATCTCGCCTACACCCTGATGCGGGGTGGCACGCGAGACCTTCGCGACGTCGCCCTCGAACCGGTGCCGCAGGGCAACCGGGCGCTCTACTTCGTGCTGGCGGGCGTCGCGATCTTCACGCTGCTGGTCGGCGCGTCGGTGCGCATCCGTCGCCCCGGCGACCCGGCCACCCTGCACTTCTTCTGGCTCTGCGTCGCGTTCTTCGGCGTGTTCGCGTTCTCGTTCAGCGGGCGCCTCGACCGTCTCGACTGGGTGTTCTACTGGTCGGATGTCGTCGCGATGCTGTTACTGCCGCCGCTGTTCCTGCACTTTGCGCTGGTCTTCCCCGAGCGGCAGGATCCCTGGGTCAAGTCGGCCGCCGGCCGCCGGTTGCTGCCGCTGCTCTACGTGCCCGCCGGAGTGCTCGGCACGGCGCGTGTGCTCGTGGTCGGGCGCGCGCTGGGCGACGGGCCGCAGGCGTCGACGGCGCTGCACGCCATCGATCGACTCGAGATGCTCTACCTCGGCGCCGGCCTCGTGGTCGGCTTTGCCGTGATGGTGCGTGCCCTGCGCCGCGTGGCGTCGCTCACCGGCCGCCGCCAGCTCCGCTGGATCGCCTGGGGCACGGCGCTGGGCGCGTTGCCGTTCGTGGCCGGGTACCTGCTGCCGGTCACGGCAGGCCTCGACCCGTTGCCCCGCGTCGAATGGCTCGCCATTCCGCTCGGCCTGGTGCCGCTCGCGTTTGCCTCGGCGGTGGTGCGCTACCGCCTGATGGACGTCGAGGTCATCATCAAGCGCGGTATCGTGTATGCGGTCGCGATCTCGGCGATCGCCGCCATCTACTCGGTCCTGCTGAAGCTGGTGACCGAGATCTTCCCTGGCGCCGAGCAGCACTACACCGTGATCGCGATGCTGGCGACGCTCGTGGTCGTCATGCTCGGGCCACAGGTCAAGAACGCCATCCAGACCACGCTCGATCGCGCCCACTACCGCGATCGCTACGACTACAGGCGCGCCCTGGTCGGATTCGCACGCGACCTGAACGCCGACCTCGATCTCGAGAGCCTGAGCGTCAAGCTCACCGAGCGCGTGCGCGCCACGCTCGGCCTCGATCGCATGGCGGTGCTCCTGTCGACCGCCGACGGCACGCAGTGGGAGCCGCTGTACGCCGAAGGATTCCTGCCCGATGCGCAGTTGTCGCTCGAAGCGTCGACCGGCATCGGCGGACGTCTCGACGCCGGGCATGGTGTGTCGCTCATCGACCCGTTTGCCGTTCGCCGGTTCACCACCGCCGAAGTGGACGCGTGGCGCGATCATGGCGTGCACTACCTCCTGCCCTGCATGTCGAAAGACCGTGCGATTGCCGTGATGGCACTGGGGTCGCGCGACTCGGGCGAGCCGCTCAACAGCGAAGACCTGGCGCTGCTCGTCGGCCTGTCGGGCCAGGTGGCGACAGCGATCGAGAACGGGCGCCTGTATCACGAGTTGCGGCTGAAGGCCGACGAGCTGAATCGCCTGCGCGAGTTCAGCGAGAACATCATCGCGTCGCTCACCGACGGCCTGCTGGTGCTGGGCCTCGACCGCCGCGTGGTGCGCTGGAATCCCGCGCTCGAGCGACTGTTTGGCGTCACCCGCGGTGCCGCGGTCGGCCGGACGATCGACGAGCTGTTCGACGAGACGTTCCTCGCGTCTGTGCGGGAGGCGCAGCCCGGCGCCAACGGCGAAGTCGTGCTCTACCGCGTGCCGGCGACGAGCCGCCACGCCGAGGCCCGCGCGCTGCTGCTCAACATCGCCGCGACGCCCCTTCGCACGCCCGACGGCCGCACCGCCGGGACGATTGTGCTCATCGAAGACACGACGGCTCGCGTGAAGCTCGAGGAACAGTTGCAGATCAGCGAGAGGATGGCCTCGCTCGGTCTCCTGGCTGCCGGTGTGGCGCACGAGGTCAACACCCCGCTCACCGGCATCTCGAGCTTCACGCAGATGCTCCTCGAGAACGCCGACCCGTCCGACCCGCGGACGCCGCTGCTCGAGAAGATCGAGAAGCAGACGTTCAGGGCGGCGAAGATCGTGAACGGCCTGCTCAACCTGGCGCGCCCGGCACAGTCGGATCTCGGGAGCATCGATCTGCATGGCGTGATCACCGACGTCCTGTCGTTGCTCGAGCACCAGCTCAGGAGCGGCAGCGTGCAGCTCCGCCGCGACATGCACGCCGAGTCGACGCTGGTGCTCGGCATCGAGCACAAGCTGCAGCAGGTCTTCCTCAACCTCTTCCTCAATGCGCGCGACGCCATGCCGAAGGGCGGGTGGCTATCAGTGAGTTCCCGTAATGAGGGAGACGAGGTCGTGGTCGAGGTCGCCGACACGGGATCGGGGATCCAGGTCGAGCACCTCGGGCGCATCTACGATCCGTTCTTCACGACCAAGCCGATCGGCAAGGGCACCGGCCTCGGGCTCTCGATCACGTATGGCATCGTGCAGGAACACGAAGGTACCATCACCGTCGACAGCGCCGCCGGGCAGGGCACGCGATTCGTGCTAAGGTTCCCGCTGGCCCAGGCCGCGCTGCTGCGGGGACGGCATTCACAGCAGCATCAGGCGTGAAGCCGGCTCCTGGCACGCGCGCGTCGGGTCGTCACCCCCGCACGACACGCGCGGCAGAGGCAGGACCATCCATAGATGTCTAGCAAAGGCACCATCCTCGTCATCGACGACGAGGAGATCATGCGTGAGATCCTCGACACGCTGCTGTCGCGCGAGGGGTACACCGTCCGCCTCGCGCAGAACGGGCACGAGGGCCTGGATCTCGCGCGGTCGATGCCCTTCGACGCAGCAATCGTCGACGTGATGATGCCCGGGATCGATGGCATTGCCACGCTCGAAGAACTCAGGAAACTCGACGACGATCTGCCGGTGCTGATGGTGACGGCATATGCCTCGGTCGAGACGGCGCTGGCAGCCATGAAGCGCGGCGCCTTCGACTACATCACCAAGCCGTTCAAGAACGACGAGGTCCTGGTCGTCCTGCACAACGCGGTCGAGCGCCGCCAACTGGTCGTCGAGAACCGCGCGCTCAAGCAGAACCTTCAGGCGCGCTATCACAAGTTCGCGAACATCATTGGCAAGAGCTCACGGATGCGGCAGGTGTTCGACCTGGTCATCCAGGCTGCGCCGAGCCGATCGACGGTGCTGGTCTACGGCGAGAGCGGGACCGGCAAGGAACTCGTGGCGCGCGCACTGCACACGAACTCGACACGTGCCGAGCGCCCGTTCATCACTGTCAACTCGGGGAGCCTGCCGCCCGACCTGCTCGAGTCGAACCTGTTCGGGCACGTGAAGGGCGCGTTCACCGGGGCGGTCTACCCGAAGAAGGGGCTCTTCGAACTGGCCGACAAGGGCAGCATCTTCTTCGACGAAATCGGGAACGTGCCCCTCGAAACACAGGCCAAGCTGCTGCGGGTCATCCAGGAACGCGAGTTCATGCGGCTTGGCGGCGTCGAGACCATCAAGGTCGACGTGCGGATCATCGCCGCCACGAACGTCGACCTGCGGAAGATGATGGAAGAGGGGAAGTTCCGCGAGGACCTCTACTACCGCCTGCACGTGATCTCGATCACGCTCCCGCCGCTGCGCGACCGCAAGGAAGACGTGCCCCTGCTGGCGCAGCACTTCCTCGAGAAGTACAGCGAAGAGAACGCCAAGCGTGACGTCGAACTCGCACCCGAGGCCCTCGACGCCCTCTGCGAGTACGACTGGCCGGGGAACGTCCGCGAACTCGAGAACGTCATCGAGCGCGCGGTGGTGCTCTCGCCGTCGCCACGGATCGGCATCGACCTGATTCCCGACCACGTCAGGAGCGCCAGGCCCTTCCAGTTGCCCTCGTTCGTGGTTCCTCCCGAAGGCATCTCGTTCAAGGACGTCGTGGGCGATTTCGAGCGCCGGCTGATCGAGTCGACGCTCGAGGCGGCCGGCGGCGTGCAGAAGCGCGCGGCGGAGCTGCTGCACATCAAGCCGACGACGCTCAACGAGATGATCAAGCGCTACGACATCAAGCCACGCAAGCGGAAGCCCGCCGACGAGGGCGCCCCGGACGCATTGTCGGCCTCGCCCGTGCCGCCCCCCTCGCGCCAGTCCCCGTCAAGGTCGTGACCCCGGCCGTCACCGCCGGCGCCCCCGGCGTATCGTCCGGGTCGTGACCCCAGCCGTCACCGCCGGCGCCTCCGGCGTGTCGTCCGGGTCGTGCCCCCCGGCCGTCACCGCCGGCGCCTCCGGTGTGTCGTCCGGGTCGTGCCCCCCGGCCGTCACCATGGGCGCCTCCGGTGTAGGGGCGCATCATGATGCGCCCCCTACCCCCCGCCTGCCCTGAGCGAGCCCGAAGGGCGAGCCGAAGGGTCAGGAACGCAGCGACGCGATCAGGCGGTCGTACTTGCCCATGATCACGTCCCAGCGGTAGTTGCGCCTGACATACTCGCGCCCGTTGCGGGCCATCGCGCGGCGCATCCGCTGGTCGATCATCAGCATCTGGAGGGTCTCGACGAATTCGTCGCGACTCTCGTAGTACAGCCCGGCGTTACTCCGGCGCACGTGCTCGACGAGCACGTCGCTTCGGCCATTCACCAGGATCGGCGTGCCCACCGCCATCGACTCGAGGGCGAGCAGCGAGAGGCTCTCGAGCGGCGACGGCACGATGACCACGGTGGCCGCCTCGAGCGCCTGCACGCGCTCGGCCTCGGACAACTGGCCGGCAAACCTCACGAACGGCGCATCGGGGATGGCCATGAGCTTCACACCCATCAGTGCCAGGGTGCCTTGTCCGCCGGCCTGGTTGAAGGCTGCGAAGTACTCGAACAACTCCTCGCAGCCCTTGCCGGGATCAATGCGGCCGCCGTAGAGCGCCATCGGGCCGAAGATCCGATGGCGGCGCCTGAAGGCGGATCCACGTGGTCCGCGCTGGAAGCGGGGAGAGTTCTCGGCGCTTTCGTTCAGGAGCACCGTGGGGACCAGCTCAGCGCCCGGGTCGGCCGGAACGGGCGCCTGGGGCTGCCCCCCACGGCGGTCACGGTCGCGCTCGCGTCCGCGCCCGCGAAAGCGCCCTCGGCGCCGCTGGTCGCGATCACGGTCGCGATCCTCGTGTGCCGGCTCGATGAAGGCTTCTGGCTCTGCGTCCTCTGACTCGTTGAGATCGACACCGCACCCGACGGTCTCCTGTCCGCGCGCCGTGATCGAGAACTCCGACGTCAGGAAGCGTTTCTCGACCTCGGTGTTGAACGCGACCGCCGCAGGCAGTTTCAGCATCTCGCGGTAGATCGACAGGTGGATGGCAGGCTCGTCGTGCGCTGTCGGCACGAGGATGCTCTTGCCCGGGGCGATTGCCATGCCGAGCACGGTTGGCGCGTAGAGGTATGTGAAGAAGACCAGCACGTCGTACTGCTGGTGGTGCTTCTCGAGGTACTCGATCAGCGCCGGGCACCACGGGCCCTGGCGGCGCAGCCACTCCATCTCGTCGTCGCGGGAGTGCGGGTAGTTGAAGATCCAGTCGGAGTACGCATTGAACGACTCGATGTCGCGGAACTCGGCGTTGGCGAATCGCCGGACGACGACGCCCCGGACGCGGTCGACGCCCTCGGCGTACTCGTTGCGCCACGAGATGTAGTCGCGCGCGCACGTCGTCAGGATCTCGACGTCGTGCCGCTCGGCAAGGCGTTCGGCGACCAGGCGGCAGTGGTACTCGGAACCGCCGAGGATGTCGCTGCCGTAGCGTTGGACGATGAAGGCGACCTTCACGGGATGGCCTCTCTGGGAGTGTCGCAGGTCACGAGAAGACCGCGAGCATGTCGAGCAGGCCGGCGCGCAGCCGATCGTCGCCGAAGACGGCGAGTCGCGCGCGCTGGCCCGCGAGGATCTTCTGTCGCAGCGGGATGTCGAAGGCCAGCGCCCCGAGCAGTTCCGCCGCGTACTCCAGGTCTTTTGGCGCGAAGCACATGCCCGCGCCGCCGAGGGTCTCGGGCACGGCCGACGAGGCATACGCCAGGACGGGCACGTCTGCCGCCATCGCTTCGACCAGCGGCACGCAGAACCCCTCGTGCTCGCTGAGCGAGATGTACGCCGTGGCCGTGCGGTAGAACGCCGCGAGGTCCTCGTCGGGCACGGGGCCGGTGAACCAGAACCGGTCGGCGGGCATCTGGAACTCGGCCATCATCGCCCGGATCGTCGTGTAGTAGGCCGGCACGGCGTCGTGCTTGCCCACGAAGATGAAACGATAGTTCGTGTCGACGTAGCGCTTGTAGACCTCGGCCAGGCGGATGTGGTCTTCGATCTTCTTGTTGGGCGCGATACGACCCACGAACAGGAAGTTGGTCAGGCCGTCGTCGAGAACCTTCTCGAGCGCCGGCCGTCTCGGTGCCTCGGTGATGCGCCGCGTGTCGACGAAGATGGGCAACACGCCCGTGGGCGCGAACCCCACCGCGTGCAGTTCCTGCCGGTTGTAGTCGGAATCGCCGAGGGCGAGGTCGACGTGGCCGACAAGCGTGCCGAGTTCGCGCCGCCCGAGCCACGTCAGGCGGTAGATCTGCTTGTCGTACGGCGCGAAGAAGTGCGCCGGCGTGATGTTGTGATACTGGAGCACGCGTCCGCCGTCGAGCGAGGCGAAGGCCCCCGTCATCGCCGACGGCAGCGCGTAGTGGAAGATCGTGATGTCGGCTCGCCTGGCCGCCGGGTCGGTCCACGACCAGACCTCGTCGCGGAGGTCGTCGTCGATGGTCATCGCAAACAGGTCCGACTCGTGTCCCAGGTCGCGCAAGAGGTCGCGCACCTTGCGCGCGCTGTCGCCCACCGCGTCGCCGCGGTGCGCTGCCGGGACCCACTGGTGGACGATCATCGCGGCGTTCCGTCACCGCGCGGGCGCTCGGGGAGCGCTTCGTACAGGGCCGGACGGTAGACGCGGAGTTCCTCGAGTTGCCGGCTCTGCGTGTACTGATCCCAGAAGTCGAACGTCACGCCGGGATGCGCCGGGGCCTCGACGTGCAGGGCGTGCTCGACGAAGGCGAGCAGCGTGCCATCGAAGTCGCGGGCCCGAAGGCGGTCGAGCGCCGCGTCCTGCGCAGCGAGGATGCGATCCTGCAGGTCGGTGTCGGCGACAATGGCGTCGATGATGCGCGCCATGTGGACGGGATCCTTCGAGTCGAACAGCACCCCGCCGCCGTCGAGCGTCTTCGGCACCGCCGTGGCCGCGAACGCCATGACCGGGACGCGCTTGTGGAACGCCTCGATCAGCGGGACGCAGAAGCCCTCGTGCTCGCTCGCGCACACGAACAGGTCGGCGACGTCGTAGAACGCCGTCAGTTCCTCGTTCGTGATGTGCCCCATGAAGTGCACGTCTGGGAGCCGCAGTTGCGCGACGAGCCGCTGCAACATGGCGAAGTAGAGGTCGAAGCCCGCGTGCGAGCCGACGAAGATCAGCCGCGACCGTGGATTCCGGCGCTTGTAGGCCGCATAGGCCCGGATCACGTCTTCGAGCTTCTTGTTGGGGATCGTGCGGCCGACGAAGAGCAGGTTGACCCACCCGTCGTCGAACTGCCCGGCCAGCGTGCGGTTGGCGACGACGTCGAGGTGCGCAAAGCTCGGCACGACGGGCAGCACGCCCGTGTCGCGGAATCCGGTGGCGTCGAGTTCCTCGCGGTTGTACTCGGAGTCGCCCAGCGCCAGCACCACGCGATCGATGTAGGCACGCAGCTCGCGCCGGCCCATGAAGCACAGCTGCACGAGGAGTGGGTGCACCCCGATGAAGTACTCGGGCGGCGTGATGTTGTGGTAGACGAGCGCCATCCGGTCGGGGAGCGCGTACGCGATGCGCGACGCGCGCGACCCAATCGAGAAGTGGTGGATCAGCAGGTTGTCTGGCGCGCTGGCCCCCTGCAGGTCCGAGAAATCACGCGTGAGGTGCTCGAGGCGCGGATCGGCCGTCTCGACGAAGATGTCTGATTCGTAGCCGGCGCCGCGCAGCACGCGCTGGATGCCGATCACCTCGTGGCCGATCGCGTCGCCATAGCCGAGCGTGGCGAGGACCTGGTGCACCGCGGGGCGGGTCGTCATCGACCGCCTCCGCGGCGTCCGCGGTGGTCGCGCGAGCCGTGCTGTTCGCGTGGCGTGCGCTGGTCGCGCGGGCCGTGCTGCTCGCGCGGCGTCTGCTGGTCGCGAGCCCCGTGCGACGGCCCCTGGTGGCGTGGTGGCTGCCGCCGCTGCGGCACGACGGGGCCCTGGGGGGCCTGCGCGAGGACCTCATCTGCGGGCGGAAGCGTGCGCCGACGGCGGGCGAAGAAGCCCGGGAGCGGCTCGATCGTCCGCGACACGCCTCGGGCGTTCTCGTCGTCGAGCTGGCGGAACATGTCCTGGTACTTCTGCACGATGACGGGCCACGTGTAGTGCGTGCGGAAGTACTCGCGCCCGTTGCGCCCGAGCGCCTCGTTGAACGACGGGTTCGCCTCGATCGCGTGCAGCGTCGCCGCGAACTCCGGGTAGCTCTCGTAATACAGGCCGGCGTTGCTGCGGATGCACTGTCCGCGCAGCACGTCGCACCTGCCGTTGGCGAGCACCGGGCGGCCGACGCCCCAGGCTTCGAGCGCCACCATTGACAGGCTCTCGAAGTACGAGGGCATGATCAGCGCCCGCGCACCCGCCATCACGTCGAACTTGTCGGCATCGCCCATGAAGCCCAGGTGCCTGATGCGCGGGTGGTCGGGGATGTCCATGATCGACGTGCCCACGAGCACGAGCGTCAGGTCGCGTCCCGATTGTTTCAGGTAGCGTTCGAAGTGCCCGAAGAGTTCCTTGCAGCCCTTGTTCTCGTCGATGCGCCCGACGTAGACCACGTATGGGCCGGCGATGCCGTGCTGAGTGCGGATGCGGTCGGGGTCGGTTCGTGCCGGCACGTCGGATCCGACGCCCACGACGACACCGGGCACCTCGCGGTTGCCCGCGATCGCCTGGATCATCGCCCGCTCTTCGAACGAGTTGTACATGAGGGCGCGCACGCCGCGGAACATCGGCGCCATGATCGACACGCCCATCGCGGCATCGCGTTCGGCCGTCGGCACGAGCACCGCCTTGGCCGGCACGGCGCGCCAGCCGTGGTACGCGTGGTAGTAGCGCGCGCTGAAGAACAGGACGTAGTCGTATGTCGATCCCGACGACGCGAGGTGCTTGATCAGCGCCGGGCTGGTCGGCCCCTCGCTCTCGAGCCAGGCGAGTTCCTCCTTGACCGAGTGCGCCAGGGTGAAGATGCGCTCGGAGTGCTTTGCGAAGTCCTCGGGATGGCGTTCGCGCGAGACAGGGAAGCGGCGCACGGTGACGCCGTTGACCTGCTCGGTGCCCGAGGGCCACTCGTTGCGCCACGTGACATAGTCACGCGCGCACGTCGTGAGGACCTCGACCGCGTGATGACGCGCGAGATGTTCGGCGATGTACCGGGCGTGCAACTCGGCGCCGCCGTTGATCTCTGCGCCGTAGCGCTGGACCACGACTGCGAGGTTCACTGCTGGTCTGATCCGCCGCCGCTTGGCGTGTTCGGGATGTCGGACGAAGGTGCGGACGCAGGCCGATCCTGCTGGCTTCCGGCCGACGGCTGCGCCTGCTGGCCTTGCGGGCCCTGCGGGCTGCCCTCCGGGCCACGCTTGCGGCCGCGACGCCGGCGACGGCGCTTGCCGGGACGCCCCGCATCGCCCGCGCCACCCGGGGCGCCCTCGGCACCATCCCCGTCGTCATCGTCCTCGCCGTCGGCCTGGCTGGGCACCGCGGACGGTGCGGCCACCGGCTTGAACTGCGCGAGGCCTTCGAATGCGCGCTGCCGGCGCTCGTCGAAGTCGAGGCGTGTGCCCATCGACTCGAGGCGCATCCGCAGGTTGCGGTTCTCGATCCCGAGCTTCGTCAACTCGAGGACGAGGTTGTTGAGCACCTCGTAGTTGAGCGTGTCGAGTTCATCGCGCGTCACGAAGCGCTGGCCGACCCGGTCGAACTGCGCGGCCATCGTCTGCCACGTGTAGTCGTTGATCTTGCTCTGCAGGTTGAGCACGTGGATCAGGGGATTCGGGTTGAACAGCAGCTTGAGCAATGGGTTGAGCAGCTTGCGGATCCAGCGCAGCGGTCCCCGGTGCGACTCGTAAATCGTGACATCCTCGAACGCGTAGTTCTCGGGCGGGCCGGGCAATGACGGGAGCGGCACGGGCGGGCGCTGCCGCCGATAGGCCGCGAGCAGGTCCGACCGCACGGCACGCGGATCGAGGAACCGTTCGAGCTTGACGCTCGCGAGTTCTCGGATCTCCTGGTCGGTGTAGTCCACGCCGCGCTTCTCTTTGATGCGCGTGCGGATCTGCTTCATGATCTGTTCAACGTCGATCTGGTCGGAACGCAGGCTGAAGTCGGCCATCGATGCGGGGTCGGTCCCGTGTCGCGCGGCGCTCACGCGCGGAACGGGCCGTAGACGATGAGCACCACGGCGCCGGCCCAGAGGGCCACGCACGCAAGCAGGGGACGGTCGGTGATCAGCATCTCGGCTGGGCTGCCACCGCCTTGCTTCTGGTGCACGAGGTAGAGGTACCGAAAGATGCCGTAGAGCGGGAACGGCAGCGTGAAGATCAGCTGGTCGGTCCCGAACTTGGCGACGGTCTCCGGGCTCACGGTGTAGAGCGCATACGCCATGAGGGTCGAAGCCGTGACCACGGCAATCATCTGATCGAGCAGGGCGGTGCTGTATTCCTCGAGGATGCGCCGGTGTGACGTGGCGCCGTCGGCGAGCAGCACGAGTTCCTGTCGGCGTTTGCTCAGCGCAAGGAAGAGCGCAAGCAGGATGGTGCAGACGAGAAGCCAGTTGCTGATCGGCACGTCGATGGCCACGGCACCCGCCGCGGCGCGCATCACGAACCCGATCGCAATCGTCAGCACGTCGAGGATCACGAGACGTTTGATGGGTCCCGAGTACAGGCTCAGGAGCACGAAATAGCTGCCGGCGATCGCGAAGACGCCGCGGCCGACGAACCACGCGCCCGCCAGACCGAGTCCGCCGACGACGGCGGCGGCCACGACCGCTGTCTGCACAGACAGCGCGCCGCTGGCGATGGGGCGATGACGCTTCTTGGGGTGGATGCGGTCGGCGTCGCGATCCATCACGTCGTTGACGAGATAGACGGCGCTCGACAGGGCACAGAACACGACGAACGTCCCGACGGCCTGGCCGACGGCGTCGGGATGCAGCAACTGGCGGCCGAACAGGAGACCGGCGAAGACGATGAGGTTCTTCGTCCACTGGCTCGGTCGCGCAGAAACCACAAGGCTGCGCACGAGCGAGGCCGGCGCTTCGGGCGGGGCCGAAGCGCCGGGCGCGTCGATGTGCGGGCGGGGTCGCGCCATAGGAAGGTGGTCCAGCGGGCGCGCCCGCTGCGGGTCTTACGCGAAGCTCTTGACGGCTTCCTCTTCGTTGTCGAACGTGTCGAAGACCGTCGTCAGCTTGGTGATCGACAGCAGATCCTGGATGCGCTTGGTCAGGTTGAGGAGCTTGAGCGTGCCGCTCTGCTTCTTCACCGTCGTGTACGTCCGCACCATTTCGCCCAGGCCCGCGCTGTCGATGTAGGGCACGCCCTCGAGGTTGAGCACCAGCTTCCTGGTCCCTTTGGCCAGCAGGCTGTTGATCTTGTCCTTGAGCAGCTCGTCGCCCTCGCCGAGCGTCATCTTGCCCTCGAGATCGAGGATCGTCACATCACCGACGATCCGCTCGTTGATCTGCATCGCCGAACTCCCCGGCATCCGAAGCCTTCCCGCTCCGTGATCGCCCGAAACTGCAAGTTGTTCCCGTATTACGACTTCCGTAGACGGCGCACACTAACATGAACCGGGGCATCGGTCAAACCTGCCCACACGTCATACGACACCGGGGGCCATCCGTCTCCGGACGACCCCCGGGCCGAGGATCCGCGCGCCTCCAGAACCCCGGAGGCGTCAGTCCATCTCGCGGCGCTGCTTCTTCCGGCTCCGCTTGCGAGCCAGGGCTTGCTTCGCGCGGCGCTTGTCCCCGGGCTTCAAGTAGAACGAGTGCTTCTTGATGTCCTTGATGATGTCTTCCTGCTGCACCTTGCGCTTGAAGCGGCGCAACGCGCTTTCGATCGACTCACCTTCCTGGACCTTCACTTCGGCCACGCTGAATACACCCCCTCACCCGCCTGGATGGCGTCTGGACGGCCTCTCGGGCGTCCAGCCAAGCCTCTAGGCTAGCACGAGGGCTGCCGATCTGGATCCCGCGAGATCTGGGGGGCCGCACCGTCCCGGCCCCCAACCGATACCCGCACAGGCGACCGTCGCCTCCGGTATCCTTGCGGATGATGCGCATCCTTGTTGTAGGGGCCGGCGGGCGCGAACACGCGATCGTCCGGCGCTTGGCCCACGACCAAGCACGTCACGACCTCCACGCAGCACCAGGGAACCCGGGCATCGCCGCTCTCGCCACCGTCCACGCCGTGGCCATGCAGCACCCGGAGGGTGTGGTCGCCCTGGCGAAGCGCCTCGACGCCGACCTCGTGGTCATCGGTCCCGAGCAGCCGCTGGCCGATGGGCTGGCCGATCAGCTCAAGGCCGCCGGGCGCGCCGTCATGGGGCCCACGGCGGCCTGCGCCTGCCTCGAGACCAGCAAGGCCTTCGCCAAGGAGTTCATGGCGGCGCACGGCATTCCGACCGCACGCTTCCACGTCTGCCGATCGACCGCTGAGGCGGTGGCTGCCATCGACGAGTTCGGCATCCCCGTCGTCGTCAAGGCCGATGGGCTGGCCGCTGGCAAGGGGGTGGTCGTGGCCATGACGCGCCACGAGGCCGTCGAAGCCGTCGAGGCGGCCATGGAACTCCACCGCTTCGGCCGCGCGGGCGACGTCCTCGTCGTCGAGGAGTGCCTCGTCGGCGTCGAGGCCTCGTTCTTCGCGCTCTGCGACGGCGAGCACGCCGTGTATCTCGGCTCCGCGCAGGACCACAAGCGCGTCTTCGACCACGACCGGGGGCCAAACACGGGCGGCATGGGCGCCTTTTCGCCGAGCCCCCTCATTGACGATGCCATGCGGGAGCGGGTCATGCGCGAGATCGTGCAGCCCGTCGTCGATGGGATGCGTGCCGCGGGCGACCCCTACACGGGGGTCCTCTTTGTCGGGCTCATGCTGACGGCGTCGGGGCCGAAGGTCATCGAGTTCAACGTCAGGTTCGGCGACCCGGAGACACAGGTCGTCCTGCCCCTGCTCCGGGGAGACCTGGGCGAACTGCTCCTGCGAACTGCGACCGGGCGCCTTGGCGGCCACGTTGTCGAGCGGACGGGCGGCGCTGCCGTTGCAGTCGTGCTGGCCTCGGGTGGATACCCGGGCACCTTCAAGCGCGGGCACCTCATCAGCGGCATGGCCGAGGCCGACGCGCTTCCCGGCGTTCACGTCATCCACGCCGGGACGACGCGGACGTCGTCGGGCGATGTACTCACCGACGGCGGACGCGTCCTTGCCGTGGTCGCTGAGGCGACCGACGTCGCGGCTGCGATCGGTCAGGCCTATAACGGCGTGTCGTGCCTCGACTTCGAGGGGATGCATTACCGGCACGACATCGGCCGGAGGGCACTCGAGCGGTGAACTACGCCATCGTCAGCTTCGGCTGCCGCGTGAATCACGCCGACGCCCTTGCAATCGAGTCGGCCCTCGTGGCGCGAGGCGGCCACGTGGCCCCGGCCGACACGGCCGACGTGATCATTGTCAACTCCTGTTCGGTGACCGCCGCGGCCGATCAGGGAACGCGGCAGGCGGTCCGCCGACTTCACCGCGACAACCCTGGCGCCCGCATCCTCGTCACGGGGTGCTACGCGACGCGTGCGGCCGGCGAGGTGGCCGGTCTGCCCGGGGTCGCGCGCATTGTCGAAAACGGCGAGAAGGACCGTGTGGCCGACCTCGCGCTCGACGCCCTGGGGCTGGCGACGGGTGATCGTGGGGACGACGGCGGCGGCGCCTGCGGCACGCCGATCGAGCCCGGGGTTGCCGGCCGCACCGCGTGGACCCTCAGGGTG